>CAYQKZ010000222.1:0-5864 GCA_964418135.1 uncultured Desulfobacterales bacterium | reverse complement strand
TTTGTCCTGACCGGTAATCTTGCCGCCATGAAGCGTCTGCTGGGCGCGGAATTGCTGAAACACTTGTTCGACGATCTGCAAATCCTCCTCGAATCGTCGGTACGCATCCACGGTTTCCCCGAACGGCAGCATGGACTGTTTCTGTTTCCCATCGGCTTTTTCACTGAACGCCTTGCGGGCCAGATCTTCCGTGGCATAACCGACCAGCGTGTTACCGGTGCGGATATTGAAATCCATGTCGGGCAGGGGCTCGATCTGATCCGGCGTCTCCACCTGGGCCACCAGCTTCAGAAAAAGCCGCAGCTTGCAGATTTCCACGGCCTCGGCCATGATGTCCACCCCATACAGATTGTTGATGATGATGGACTTCAGGATGAAATAGCGCTCGCTGGGGTGTTTCCCGATTTGAGACAAAACTGCCTTGAAATCACTGAACTGCTTGGGATGATGCGGTTTGGTTTCGATATCATCGACAAACCGCGCCATGCGTTCGAGGCAGTCGCTGTAGAGGGTTTCGAGGATGCGCAGCGCTGCAAATAAAAAAGCCCCGGAACCGCAGGTGGGATCCAGTACCGTAACTTTCTCGACAGCCTGCCAGAAAGCGCGAAGCAGCTCAGGCCCTTCGCTGGTGACGATGGCATCCCGTGCGAACTGCCAGATGTCCAGGTTCAGGGTAATCAGGTCGTTGATGTGATGGACATCGCCGGATGCAAGTTTTTCCCGGATTTCCAGACATCGCGTGCGGCGGGAGACATATTCCCGCCAGGTTTCGGTGACCAGCCGTAAGGGATCGCCTGCCGGTGCCTGCTGAAGGTTATACCGCCGGTCATACATGCGGACTTTCGGATCGTGCATTCCGGTTTGGACAAAATCCGGCAGTTCGCTTTCAGGCACCACGGCGCCGTCATCCTGAATCACCCCGTGTTTGACCGCAGGATAGATGTAGCGATCGGGTTCCTCGCTCAAGAGCTTCCATAGAAAGCTGTCGGGCTTGAAGGCGATGGGGCATTTCTTTTCGGCCGCGTCAAAAAGAAACGGGATGAGGGTATTCTTGCCGATATATTCGGTGATGTCCTCTTTGGTGTAATAAGCCCCCATCTGCTTCTGGTTGATGTATTTCTCGAAAATGTACCCGACCACATCCGGATTGATTTCGTTGTCCACCCGAAGCGGCCGGTCATCGAGATGCCAGTGGTACCGGTCGAAAAAGACGAAGAGATTTTCGAAAGCTTTATCCGGAATGTCGATATCGGGATGCTGCACTTCGAGTTGATGAACTTCGAAAAAACCGCCGTTCAAAAACGGCACCCGGCCCAACAGCTTTTCCATGGCCGGGTCGAGGTTGCGATCGGACGGCGATTTGCCCAGACCATCATGAAACAGGCGAATCAGGAAAAAGCGATAGAATGTCTGGAATCTGTCCAGGCCGCCGACTTGCTGAACCCTTGCCAGACGATTCTTCAGATAGTCGGTGTCTCCGTCCAGAAACCCTTTTTTCTGGATAAAATAGACGAACATCAGGCGGTTGAGCGTCAACGATGCATACCAGGCCAGATCCACAGCCGACGGGATGCCCCGGATGAATTTCACAAATACCGCATGCTCGGCCTTGAAACGGTCATAGAATTTTTTCGTGATTCTGTCCACATCCAGCGCCGCCCGCACCCGTCCGGCTACATCCACCACCGTGATGGATTCCTCCTCATCCATACTGACGGCAATCTGATCGAGCCTTTGAATCAGGGAATCGCCGGATTGCGAAACATCGAACCGGTGATCACGGCTGGCCAGCGGCTGGCCCGGTTCCCGGCGCACCCAGTGCCAGACCTGCCGTCCGCTCTGTCGATCGGCATAAATGACAAAATGCTCCCGAACAGACTGGGTCACCTTGTGATCGATTTTCAGCCGCACGGGCCGATCCGGAATCCCGGTGCAGACAAATGCCGCAAACCCCCGTTTCTGGGCAACGGCGGTCAAACAAAACATGTCGTTACCGATCGGAATATCGAGTCTGGCAGCGTGATTGTCCCAGCCCAGATATTCCCGAAACAATTTGGAAAAGTCGAAAGCTTTCAGACAGATTCGGACGGATTTGGCATCGATTTTCACAGCGTCGTTCCTTTGCTGGATTGGCGCAATCCCATTGAACAAATCACCTGGGGTTCATGGATGTCCGATTCTTCCGATATGCGGCAGAGTCGGGCATCCTGACGCAGCGATATCACCAGTTCCGCCAGTTCCGGATCACGGATGCCGCTTTTCAGTTGTCGGTTGAGTATGTCGGTGGCCGTTTGCATCAACGGATATCGGTAGATTTCCTCGATGGCCCGATGCAGTTCAGGATCGGTGGGGGCAGTGCCTCTCATCTGGGTTACATGGGATTTCAACCGTTCATACGTGCGGAAACGGGCACCGGACGGACGGCCAAGCTGCCCGCCCACGGATTTTTCCGTTTCGATAACCAGCCGAACCCCTTTTTTCACCATCTCATGATGTTTGTCATGCCGCGGCAGCGCCAGGGTGTTCGGCCTGCATTCCGCCGCTTTCAGGATGGTGTATTGGGACTCCGTCATGCTGTTGCCATCCTCATCCACCCAGGCCAGTGCATCGTTTCCCTCGGCAGTGCGCAAATACACCAGCGCGCCCTCGGTTGAACCGCCGGACTCCCCATACATCTTGGCCGAATAGACCACATTGGGCATGGCCGGAATGATTCTTTCCAGTTCGGGTTTCCTGTCGATGGCGTTCTTCCAGACCTGATAGGCGTAGGAGGATAAATCCACTTCGGTGTCTTCCTCACCGTCCAGAATACCAGCCTTTTCGGTAAAAAGATGCTGGATGGCCTGATCCGCATCGTCATCCTCGAAAAAGCTTTCGTCCGCCCCCACCACTTCGGCATTTTCCCGAAGCCGCTGGCGAACACGGGCGCGCAGTCGAATGATCCGCTCCACCCCCTCGGCAGGCAGAAACGAGTAGCAAAGGATGGTGTCGGATTGCTGACCGATGCGGTCCACCCGGCCGGCACGCTGAATCAGCCGGATGATGGCCCACGGCAGGTCATAATTGACGATAACGGCACAGTCCTGAAGATTCTGTCCTTCGCTGAGTACATCGGTAGCCACAATCACGCGGAGTTCATCTTCGGGCTCGATTTGCTGGTTGTTGCTGATGGGGCTGAATCTCAAGGCCATGGCGGTCGGGTCTTCGGAACTTCCCGTTACACCGGCCAGGCCGGTGATGCCATGCGCAGTCAGTTGCGTTTCAAGAAAATGCACTGTATCCGCAAACTGTGAAAAAACCAGCACCTTGTCTGCAGGATGCCGATGGGTCAGCAAAGAAATCAGGGCCTGAAGCTTGGTGTCTTTGTCGGGATTCCATACGCCTGCACGGCCGAGAACCGCCATGAGCATCCCCGCATCATTTTTCAGATCCTGTTTCAGTGAAGTACGAAAGAGATCCGGCCGCAGCCATTTGAATCGGCCTCTGAACTGTTCGGTATAGGTTCGATACACCCTGGCCGCCCGTTTCCTGAACTCCTTTTCGGTCTTCGGCACTGTTAAATCACCAACGGATTCTTCGGGTTCACGGATGCTGTCGTCATCGGTTTCCGTCTCCTCCATTTCATCGTCTCGATCGGTTGCCCAGGTGTCGAGCATGCCCACATCCTGGGTGCCGATGGGCAGTGGCAGATTGTTCTCGATGGCATGCAGGAAGATGAAATTTCTCAGGATGTGCCGTTCCAGCGACACGATGAAGGTATGACCGCCGCTTTCGAGCCGTTTGAACAAATTGGTGCGGCAAAACCCCTTGAGACGCGATCCGGCGCGTGACAAATCCGCCAGCAACCTGGCCTCTTCCGGTGTTGCGGGTTTGGGGGGTTTTGCTTTCCGGTAATTACCCAGGCCATATCGCGGAAGTGACAGGTCGTTGACGGACTGAACTACATCATCGGAAAACAGCAGCGCATAGGGGTCATTCGGATTTTTGTCATCAATGGTGAAAGTGATGGTTTTGGGAATTCGATCGGGGAAATACGATCGGGTACCGTCGGCAAACACCAGATACTTCCGCTGTCGTTCCGGATCGAAACCGGCATAATTTTCCTGGATAAAGCTTCGGGTGCGGCGCACCAGGTACAGACGCATCAAATCCCGCCAGTCATCGGCATGGGTACTTTTCTCGAAAGCCGCCAAAGACCGGATCGGTATCTGCATATGTAACAGTTCGTTTTCGGTTCTTTCCCGGATAAATTTTTCGGGCCGGATGCCAATATCCTGGTGTTCATCGATAAACAATCGAAGCTGGTTCGACAAATCCAGAAACGTTTTGTTGTAAGGGGTTGCAGACAGTAAAATTACACGGCTGTCGTTGGTGGCGATATATTCCGCTATGGCCCGATATCGCCTGCTGTCGCGGTTGCGCAGGTTATGGCTTTCATCGATCAGCACCAGACGGAAGCGGGGCAGCGCGGAGAATTTCCGATGCATTTCGGTGATGGACAACACGCTGGCACGCATGCGGTATCGATGCCGATAATCCTCCCACATCCGGACCAGATTCTTCGGGCAAATGATCAGCGTTTCGAAACCGTGGTCATCTTCGAAAATCCGGGCCAGAGCGGTAGCCATCAGAGTTTTGCCGAGCCCGACCACATCGCCGATCACCACCCCGCCCCGCTTGTTGAGATGGTGGGCGGCTATCTTGACAGCAGCAATTTGAAATTCGAACAGTGCATTTCCGAAATCCGCCGGAATCCGAAATTCCGTCAGACCGGCTCTGGCTTCCTGAGACAGATGATACGCCATTTTGATATAGATATGGTAGGGCGGAATCGGCTCGGGACGTGCCCAACTCTGATTGACGATTTCGGCCAGTTCTCTGGAAATATCGATACAGAAGCGGTCGGTCCAGCGATCTTCGAACCATCCAGCCAGTTTGTGGCAGGCATCGTGATCCAGCACATCGACATTGAGCTCTCCTTGCTGCGACAACCCGGCAAGCGTCAGATTGCTGCTTCCCAGATAACCGACCGCCGGGCTGAGCGGATCGTTACGAAAGAGCAGATAGAGTTTGGCATGAAGCGGATGTCGCAAAAACAGCTTCACGACGACTTTCCCGGCGCCGATCTGGGAGGCGAGCCGGCGCAGTCCGGCTTCGTCCTCATTGGTAGGCAGACCGATCGTGAGCTGATCCCGAAACTCCTGCGCCAGTCGCCGTTTGAGAACGACCGCCGTTGACTGGTCCATCGGTCGTTCGGCGCCTTGAAGACTCATGGCGGATCGCAACTGCTCGCCCGGCATTTTCTGCATGCCGATCATCAGCCGGCAGCAGTGACCGTCGCCGCCGGACCAGCGGTCAATCAAATGATCCACCCGCCGCCACCCGCGGAGGTTGAAATATCCCACGCAAAAATCCGCCCGCTCAGACAAGCCGATGGCGTCGGAGAGAGCCGTCAACAGATGTTTCTCGATATTGTCGAATATCTGGGGCATTTGAACGTCTTTTCTCAAAGAAGACTGGCCGTCTGGTTGTATCGTATGATTGATATTTTCGTGGAAAGATCAGTCGTTCCTGTATAAATTCCTGCATGGCATGTCAATACAAAACGCAGGGAAATCCAAACGAATAACCGGGAAAGGGCCGAATACGGCTATGTTTCCAGCTCGTTGACATGCAGGCTTTTTCGGCCGGATGAAAACAGCTTTTTCTCTTTGACCAATTTCCATGCAGCGTTCAGCCAGATGAGCCACGCGATCTGAGTTATCATTTCGTATGAGTTGCCTCAGCGGGATTCGGTTCCTGTAATTTCCATATATATCATTTGCCATTGTAAAAAACCGTCTGGTATGATGATCGTCGCTCAT
>CAYQKZ010000221.1:0-5869 GCA_964418135.1 uncultured Desulfobacterales bacterium | reverse complement strand
GAAAAGACAGAAAAGAAGTTCCTGAAATCATTGAATTGACGGTGTCCTGTGAGGCGGGAGATATTGTTTGGATATTGCCGGTCAAGGCTTCGAATCCTTTTAAAGCTTCGACTTTCCTGCCTGAAACTCAGGGCAACCCGTAATAAAATGAATCAAAAAGGATACGCACTGCCGGTAGTCATGTCCATCTCGATGATCATCGTCGTGATGACCCTGAGCATTGCATTTTCAACCAGAGAGAAAATCGCGATGATGTCGGAATTGAAAGATCAGAGCCAGGCCCGGCTGAAATCGCATTCTGCGTTGAATGAAGTGATATTCAATATCCTGACATCGAATTTTACATCGACTGGCATTAAAATTTATCTGCCTGAAGGCAAATGGAAAATCTGGAATCTTTATGGCGAGCCCATTGCACTGAATGATTCGGTTTCAGTTACGCTTCGGGACGGTGCGGGTATGGTTTCTCCGGTGACGCAGCCGATGTATCTGACGGCGCTGTTATCCGGAACTTCCGCCAGCACGGCTTCCATCTATTCTTTTTTAGACAAACTGGGAGACTGGCAGGATGCCGATGATTTGAAGCGGCTGAACGGTGCGGAGTCCTGGGATTATCGAACCACCGGGTATGCCTACACCCCTCGGAACTTTTATGTTCAAACGCTGGATGAAATCCGTCTGCTCAAGGATTTCGATCCATCTTTGCTGGATACCGTCCGGAAGGATATCATCTATTGGGGAAGCGATCATGTCAATTATCTGACCATGAGCGACAGGTTGCTTTACGCCCTGCTGAAAAACGATAAAATGGTAGGATCGCTCTTACAGATGCGGGCGGATCAATTGCTTACCGGGCAATATTTTACGGGGTTGACCGGTATCCCCCGTACGGAAATGGTTTATCCGGCGCCATCCGGTATTATTCGGATCAATGTTACTGCGCGGCAGAACGAGGCGGTCGACACCGTCGAAGCGATTATCGCCAAGCGGGAGACTCCGACGAAACCACTCACGGTATTGGAATGGAACCGATAAATTTAAACAAATGGGTGGGCCGATGGTTGGCCGGCCGGATTCTTTATATCGGAGACGATCTGCTGTTGCTGGATGGCAAAGGATCCGTCTCTGCTGCATCCGTGGAAGACGTCTCCACCGCACGGGTGGCGGTGATCGGAAAGTCGCATTATTTTGAAACCATCAAACATTTTCCGTTTCATAAAACTGCGGAAATCAAATCCGCCGTGCTGCTGGATCAAAACGCTTATGCACCGTTTTACACAACCCGATGTTTGCTCCGTAAAATTCAGCAGACGGAGGATGGTGTCACCGTGAATCTGTGGCTTGTTTCTCCCGAAGCTGCAGTCATCCTTGAAAAACAGTTCATTTCTCTGGTAATTCCCGAGTCCGCCCTGTTTTCTTTTTATGCCGATCAGATTTCCCAGATTTATCAAGTCGATCTGGCCGGAAAGTTTTTGTTGACATGGATTGGTCAAAACGGTGCCGTGCAGAGTATGCGATCGGACAACGATGGCATGGATTTGGATACGTTTCGCAGGTCAATCGGTCGGGATGCGGCATCGTGTTCGGTTACCCGAATCAGGGGTCTGGAAAATTATGCCGTATTTTTAGCCGAAACCATTGCCCGGCTGTCTGTTCGTGGCTTATTTCCGTTCATCGACTTCAAACCGGATGCGATCAATCTGGATTCCCGCACGCTGAAGCTCGGCATGTACGGAGCGGCGGCGGTGTTTGCAATCTATTTGACTTTGTCCGTGGCAATACCTTATTTTGTTGAAAAGCGTCTTGAAAAAGAGGATAAGGAAATATCATCTCAAAGTGTGGAATGGGTCGAAAAACAGAATGAGATCGATTCGGCGATAAAAAAACAGAAAATTCTTGCCGATCCGATCAATACATATCCGTCAAAATATTCGATCATGACGTTTTTGTGGAAGGTGCTGCCGGCAGAAGCGGGAATCACTCAGATGAACATTTCGAACAACCGGGTGGAAATACGCGGCCATGCCCCCAGTGCCACGGATTTATTGATGCTTTTCTCCGGAACCGCCGGTATCCAGAACGCACAGTTCATGTCGCCGGTGCGGAAAGATGCCAAAACCGGGCAGGATTTGTTTATGATCAGTTTCGAATTCACCGGCAATAAATGACGAATGCTCTTATCCATAAAACATAAAATGGCTCTGGCGGCCATCCTCATGCTCTTGACGCTTCAGTATGGTCTGATTCCGCTATACGATTGGCGGGAGGCTGCAATAGAGCATATTCAAAAGCTCAATCGGTCTTTGGCAAAAAAAAATGATCTGTTGCGCCATACCAGTGATATTCAGGATAGTTGGCAGCAGGCTCAAGCACGGATTCAGGAAATCGAAAAATACTATCAGAGCGGTTTTTCAGATAATCAGTCCCTTCATCTGGGTCTTCAGAAAAAAGTTGAAAAAATCTGTGCGGAAGTGGGGGCCAAGATCATCAATATGGACTGGCTGCCGATTTCCGAAGGGGATGTGATCCAGGCGCCGATCAAATTGCGGATGGAGGCTTCTCCCGAGAATCTCTACCGAATTCTTTGCGACATTGAAAACGATGCCCTCTTTTACTCCGTCGATATTATGCGGATTACAGCCAGATCCAATTCCGAAGCATTGATGGTCGATCTCGACATGACATCCTATGGCATCAAAGCCGCCGGAAAAACCGGCAAGAGCTGAACCTGCATGAAAGCGGTTTCCGAATGTTGACCAAAGCCATTTATACCATTAATATAATGCTCATGCTGTTTTGCTCTTACAGCGTGGTAGACCTGTGGCGGCAGATGTCTCATCAAGACACTCGTACTGCAGGGGATCGCGGTGTTCAATGGATTACTGTTCAAAAAAATACGCTACCGTGGGTGCCGGATGCGCGTAACTTTTTCGATTCAAAACCGATCGAAATTAAAAAGCCAGCTCCACCGGCGCTGCCGGCTTCCGCTCCGGAAGTTGCATTGAACGAGAAAGGGCTTGCCGACTTTACATTACGGGTTCGGGGGATATTTACTTCCCAGCATCAGCGGTTTGCAGTTATCGATAAGATTTCGAAGAAAACATCAAAACAAGAATCCGTCAAAGCTTTCTCCGGAGATATGGTGGTAGGGTTTGCCGTCAAGAAGATTCAACCGGATGTCGTTACGATGGTAGATTCAACCACTGGCGAAACCATCATTCTGAAGATTTTCAAACCGCCACAGAGTTCACCCCCTTCCATTACGCCAGCTCCTTCTTGAAACGGGGCTGGATGAGGTTTCAAATGAAATAATTTTGGATTAATGGAAGTGCTTGAGGTAAACCATGCAGACAGCTCGACAGGCAACGTTGAAGATGACATCGGTACTCCGCCGAGAGATCGAGCAGATTGTCGATCAGCGGATAAAAGATGTTCACGTAACCAAAGAAGACTTTTCCGAACTCAAGTCGATTGTTGCACAAATTGCCGCGACACAGAACCGAACAGAACTTCGAATGGAAGAGCTTGCCGCTGCACAGAGCCGGACAGAACTTCGGATGGAAGAGCTATCTGAGGCTCAGAAGCAGACGGAGATTGCCGTAAAAAAACTGGCAGTCGCTCGGGATGCCACGCGATCGGAATTGGGTGGACTGTTCCGAAGCGTCAGCTACTCCCTGGAAAATGAAGCCTATCGGCAATTGCCCCGTTTCCTGCTGGAAGTCTATGGCATAGAGATCACGGATCGGTTGGTGCGTTTTGAACTGGAAGGTGAAGAAATCAATATTTTTGCCAAAGGTCAAAAAAATGGAAAAGACTGTTTCATTGTGGGTGAGACCGAGTTGAAACTGCCGAGTGTCGGCAAATTACGGCAACTCGATAAAAAAATCGCTTTGGTCAAGGATCATTACGAGGGAGACTGTATTCCTTTGATGATCACCCATTTTGCCCGCCCCCAGGTTATGGATGCGGCCAAGCGAAAAGGTATTCTTATCGTTCAAAGTTTTGAATGGTGAAGTGGATGCGTTTTGTTATTGAAATGAGAAGCAAATGAGAATAAAGAAGTATTGTGCAGTATCCCCATGGAAAGATGCGGGCCGGGGTCTTTGCCTGTCCGTGCTGCTTCTGTGCATAGTTCTAACGACTTTATCCTGTGCTACGCCAAAGGAAAAAACGCGGCTGAATGTTTATAACAAGCCGGGTGATGTTTCCAGTAATGAAGTGATGGGAACATCGATAGGATCGGATTCCGGGGCTGCATCCAGGCTGGCGGCTGGCGGTTCCAAGATGACGATGATTCCGTCGATTTCCGACACCAGTTCCCATAAGGGAGCGCCGAACTTGACAAACCGCTTCAGTCCTACCGAAGAAGTGACGGTATCCGTAGATACGCTGCCGCTTTCGGATTTTGTCAACTATGTTTTTAAAGACCTGTTGAACGTCAATTATATTCTAGACAGCAAGGTGCCGGTAAATGAAAAACTCAGTCTCAATCTGCAGGATCGGGTTACCAAACAAAAGCTGTTCAACATCGTTTCGGATATTCTGGCGGGCTATAACGCGATAATCCGTGAAAAAAGTGGTGTGTATTATATCGTATCCGGTACACCCCAGCAGGGTATCGATGTGGGTGTCGGCATCGAATATAACGATGTTCCGGATTCCACCGGGCAGATCCGGCAGTTCGTTCCGCTCCGGTATGTGCCGGCCAATACGTTGATGCCCATGCTGGTGAATCTGGGAACGATGACCTATCCGTTGCAGAATGAGAATATCGTGGTGGTGCAGGGTCAACGGGAAAATGTTCTGCAGACACTGCAATTGATCAACGCAATGGATCGGCCCGCCATGCGCGGTAAATTCGGCTCTTTGTTCAAAGTTTCTTACTGGGACACCAAAGAGATGTTGATCAAGCTCAAGGAAATATTGTCCCAGGAAGGTGTTCCGGTTTCCCTGAATGCGGGTGAAGCCGGAATCCGGCTGATTTCACTCGAACGCTGGCGGATCATTCTGGCTTTTTCCGCTCAAAAAGAGTGGTTGGATCGGCTGAATTATTGGATTAACACGCTGGATATTCCGGAAGAAAGAGACGATAAAAAGTTTTTTATTTATTTTCCTGAAAACAGCCGGGCGCAGGACCTGAGTGAAACCCTTCTGAGCATTCTGGGGATGGCCAGGGCCAAAGAGAAATCCGCCACCCGAAATAAAAGAACGGAATCGGCCAGGCAGCAGGGAACTCAGTTCGGGCAATCCGGCATCAGACAGCCTGCTGCCGCTGAAACCACTTCCAACGCACCGCCGCCGACCGTCGAAGTCAGTACCGATGGGGGAATTTCATCCAATATGGCTGCGATTGCGGATCATGTTTCCGTTACGGTCGATGACAACCGCAACGCATTGGTCATTTACACCACCCCAATGTATTATAAGCCCATCGAGGCCCTTCTGAAACAGATCGATCTGATGCCGCCGCAGGTGCTGCTGGAAGCCACGGTGGCCGAAGTGACGCTGACGGGTCAGTTGAATTACGGGCTGGAATGGTATATTCGGCGTTATGGCCATGACCTGATCGGCGATTTGAATATTCTTCAAAATACGGTTGGTTCGGGTGGATTTGATTATGCGCTTGTCAATTCTGCCAATTCATTTCAACTGCTGATCAATGCACTGGCCGATGATCAAAAAATCAAAGTGCTTTCAAGTCCTCGGATGACGGTTCGGGACGGTAAGACCGCAAGCATGGTGGTCGGCACCGAGATACCTGTCATATCTGGAGATGTGGCCAGTTCGACAGTACTCAACAACAGTTCGACCGGAATTGTGCGTTCATATCAGTATCGAACAACTGGTATCACCCTTCAGGTAACTCCGA
>CAYQKZ010000220.1:0-5870 GCA_964418135.1 uncultured Desulfobacterales bacterium | reverse complement strand
CTGTGATTATGGATTGTAAGCGGTAAAGGAAGTGTTGGTTCGATAATAGGAATTGGCATTTGTTCGAAGGGTTCTTCGAGTCGAATGTCTTCAGTTTGAATGATATCCGATTCTACCATGGCCACTGCACGGGTAATGCAGTTTTTAAGCTCTCGGACATTTCCCGGCCAATTATAGTTTTTCAGCCGTTCCAGCGCTCCTCTGCTTAACCCGATGCCTTCTTTATGCATTCGTCTTGATGCTTCTTTGATGAAACAGTCAACCAGGGCCGGAATGTCCTCCTTGTGTTCCCGAAGGGGAGGGGTTGTAATGGAAATTACGTTCAGACGATAATACAGGTCTTCGCGAAAAATTCCACGATCGATCAAAGATTTGAGGTCCTCATTCGTGGCTGATATCAGGCGTACATCAATGTCGATTTCCGCATCCGATCCCAAAGGTTTTACTTTTTGAGCGGAAAGGGCACGAAGCAAAGCTTGCTGAACCTTTGGCGATGCATTTCCGATTTCATCCAGAAATAGCGTGCCGTTGTCTGCGGCAAGGAAAGCACCTTTTCTTTCAGCTTTGGCATCGGAAAAGGCGCCACTGACATGCCCGAAAAGGGCATCTAGAAGAAGATTCTCATCCAGAGCGCCGCAATTGATGGTAATGAAGGGTTCGTTTCGCCTCGAACTGTTATGGTGAATGGCCTCAGATGTCAATTGCTTTCCGGTTCCGGTTTCGCCGGTGATTAAAACGTCTGCAGTGATACTTGCCGCCTTCAGGATTTCGGATTTCAGCGATTCAAGCATTGGGCCATACCCGACAATGTCGTTGAACAGCATCTGTGACGTCGATGCAGACGGAAAGGATTCCTCCTCCAACCTGATTTTCTCGCGTTGACCAGCTATCTGTAAGTGTCTGTCTTTGCGCTTTATTTCCTCAAGCTGATTGGCCATTGTCGTGATCATGGCATTGATGGCGTTTTTCAGGAGAGTCGTTTCCTGATCCAAATCAGGGGCATGTATCTCTTCGAGTGGCTTTGAAGGATCGATTCCGGACACCAATTTCGCCAGATCCAGAATGGGTCGGGTAATTTTGCGATTAACCGCGTAAATGACAGCGGTGATGACAATAACAGTCAGAATTGTCAGAACAAACAAAATGTCGTATTGACGTATCTGAGCAGCCAGGGTCAATCGGGTTCTGTCCAGATAAGCCAGACCTAGAATCGTTTCCTTTTCGGACTGGGAATTGGATCGGAAACGTATGGGCGTATAAGACAGATAGTAGTTGTCTGTCAATGAACGTGTCTGATTTCCTTTTTCATCGATAGTGATGACCCCGCGATTTCCGGTTTGAACATCAACGATCATCTTCCAGAAGGATTCATGTTCCGGGTCGGGTCGGAATGCCGTATTCAATCCCGGCTTGCCAAGCACCCCTGTTAAACCGGACCGGATTCTTGTGGTGGAAAGGGGGGCGATTTTATCCTCAAAACTTTCCGATTGAAACAGCATCCAGCCATGATTGTCGAATATGAAAGCGTAGCGGGGCTCGGGGGTACGGGGAAAAGCATGAAGGGGAGACTGTGCTGAATTGAACAAAGATAAAATGTTTCGCAGGTAAAGGACATCCAGCCCCAGAATCAGGAAACCCTCGGTTTGTCCCCCAGAATCCAGGCAGGGAACAGCCATTCGCAGAACAACGGTGGTAAGGTTGTGTCCGTTTTTATCGAGAGGGAGTGGATAGAACGCTTCTACGATATCGGAAACAAAAAACTGACCGGAACTCAGCGGGCGAATGTGTTCAAAGAGAATCAGCGGGTTGGGTTTGATTTCGGAGAGCTGATCCGGGCGAAGCTCCAGAACCGATGGGCCAACATTCAGAAGAAAAAACCGGTTCTCAACGTCGACACCTATATAAGCCAGCTCCCGATAGTAGTCCCCACCGGTTTGTTTATGCGTGGACAGAAACTTCTTTAGATCATCTTTGCTGGAAGAATGTTGGGACAGGGTTATCAGATCGATTCGGCATCTTTCCAGCAAACTTTCAATTTCATGTCCCTGTGCAAGGCATTGTAACCGGGAGGAACGTTCCAGCGCCATGTTTAAAAATTTGGAAGAAAACCAGTTGGAAACAAATCCGGTGACCATAATGATGAAGATCACGGGAGGCAGAATGGCTGTAATCAGTTTTTTCCGAATACTCCAGGTGGCAAATTTGTCTGAAAGCAGGGAGGCTCTTGAAATATAATTCTCCCTGAAAATCAATCCCATTGATTTCCCTCTCATTTGCGCAAAAAAAATCATAACGCAATCTATTTCAATGATTGTATTGCGCAAGATACTAAGTACATTTCGCGCAAAACTCAAGCTTTATTTTAAATTGTCCAAGTTACTTCTTGTGGATTAACAATAATTACATTTTAATAATTCGCTGTATTAATATTGTTTTAGTGAACCGAATGATAGCTTTGCACGATTCCTGAATAAACTTGGTATGGTAATTGCTTTAGTCATATGTCGAAGCAAATCACGCAATTTGGTAAAGACTGGAAGTAAATTGAAAGTTTGAAGTCAAACATTTAAGGGAGAGGTGAAACATGAAGATTCTGGTGGCTTTGGACAATTCGGATCCGGCGTTTAAAGCTTTGGGCAGAGCGGTGGAAATGGCCAAAAAAGAAAACGCCGAATTGACGCTGATGACCGTATATCCGGATTTTCCTGAAGACGAAGGTGGCTTGAAGCAGGCTACTGCATCACTGATGCAAATGGCTGAGAATACGGTCGCCAGGGGAAAGTCGGAAGCTGAAAAGGCGGGCATTGCTGTTAAAACGGTTATCGAGGCAGGAACATCGGCTGCAGAGAATATTGTTAAACACGCAGGAAAAAATAGTACAGACTTAATCATTATGGGGCATAAGAGCAAGACCGGCATGGAAAGGCTTCTGGTAGGAAGTGTTGCCGGAAAGGTCGTGACCTATGCGCCATGTTCGGTTCTGGTCGTTCGGTAATTTCAACCCATGACAGTCACAATCACTTGGAGGGCATTATTTATGAGGAAGCATTTTAAAAAAATTTACATGCGCATGGCACCGCTTGTTCTAAGCGCAACCAGTTTGATTCTGCTGCTCCCGGCTCTGGCCATGGCGGCCGGTGGGGGAAAAATTGACATCATGGTCATTGTGGCCGATACGCGTGGGTTACCAGCATGGGAGGCATGGTGGGCCAATCTCTATAACGAAAGCCATCTCTATTTCACCGTTGTCACTGTCGTTCTGATTCCGATCATTGGTGTTGTCTTCGGAACGATTGCCGATTTTTTCATGAAATTCCTGGGTCTCGACCTGGAACACAGAGAACTGGCCGAACATTGATATTTTATTTTAACGGTTCAAGGAGGGAATAGTATGGATTGGTTATATGTATTGATGCCCATAGCAGGCGTAAAAATATTCTGGCCGGGTCTGATCATTCTTGGTGTTGGCGTTGGTGTAATCGGTGGTTTTTTTGGCATGGGCGGAGCATGGATGGTTACCCCCGGGCTGAATATACTCGGATTTCCCATGGCTTTTGCCATCGGCACGGACATCGCCCATATGGCCGGGAAGTCTCTGATTTCCACCATGAGACACGGCAAGTTCGGCAATGTCGATTACAAGCTCGGCACGATTATGATCGTAGGAACGGTCGGTGGTTTTGAGATCGGCGCACAAATGGTCATGTGGATGGAGCGTCTCGGCAATGTAGAGAAAGTCGTGCGATATATTTATCTGGTGCTGCTGGTACTGATCGCGTGGACGGTTTTTGCCGATGTGGCAAAGAAAATGAAGAAGGACCGAGATGCAGTGAAGGCCGGGAAAGAAGTTGATGCTCTGAGTACCGGTATTGAATGGCATAAAACTTTCCATAAACTGAAGATCCCACCCATGGTGAATTTAAGTGTTGCAGGGATCTATTGTTCAGCCTGGTTGCCGATTGGCGTCAGCTTTATGACCGGCTGGCTGGCCGGCATTCTGGGAATCGGCGGCGGCTTGATCCGCATGCCGGCCCTGATCTATCTGCTCGGCTGCCCCACACATGTCGCAGTGGGAACCGACCTGTTTGAGGTTATGATATCAGGTCTTTACGGGGCAGCTTCATATACGTTCAAGGGAAGAACCGAACTGGTGGCGGCCATCATCATGCTGATCGGCGCAGCGATTGGCGCGCAGATCGGCTCTGTGGCCACCAAATACATCAAAGGTTACGGCATTCGCGTCGCCTTTGGTTTGGCTGTCGTTGGATGCGCTCTTTCCATTTTACTGAAGTTCTTCGGAAAATGGTATCCGTCGTACGCCACATTAATGGATAACTCGGCGACTGCGCTGATTCTGGGTCTGGTTGCCGCTCTTTCACTGTATATCATCATGGCTTTCATCAAAGGCGCCAAAGCAGAGATTGCCGCGAAAAAGGCAAGAGCTTGAATTGCAGAAAATCAAATCTAAATACTATTCAAGGAGTCGATATATGATCAGAAAAATATTATGGACAATGATGACCGCAATCCTTTTGCCGATATTTCTTTTCGGATGTTCGGAGTTTGGTACGGTGGATCAGGGAAGGGCGATCGAATTTGATAAGGAAAAGGGGCTTGTGACCATCATTCGGGATGTCAAGCACGATGCCAAGAATCCGGATTACAGCTTTCTGCCGCCGGTAACCTATCAGAAGCCGGTCGATCCCCAGGAAATGGGCGCAGACCCCAAGGCAGGCTATCGCATGAAACTGGACACCAAGAAAAAACAGATAGTCATCTTTGATAAGGCGGCCCAGAATTTCAAGACCATTGATTATGTTCCCATCGACGAGCAGGAAAATATTGATCGAAATCACCCGCTGGTCTATGATAAAGCATCTGAAAAGGCCAAGAAATTTCCTGCGGTTGACAAAGACAAGAAACAGATCACCATTTATTCCCCGCGACAGAAAATTCTCGTGACGATCGGTGTTCCGGCCGAGTACTTTGCGCTGCCCGATTATACTTGGGATTCCGGGGATGAGGTCCGGATTTATTTTAAAGAACCTGGAAAGGCATTGCGGTTAATGAATATCAGCAAGACGGACATTTTTAAGAAATAGCATCATTTAATAATAAACCGGACGGAACTATGTTCCGTCCGGAACATCGAGTCTGAAGGAGTCGGGAAATGATAAATGTATTCAACAGCGATGCCCCAATGGATGTTCCGGTTGTTGACGGATTGAACTTCAGACAGAAGATAGTCGTCATCACCCTGGATGTGCTGCTTCTGGTTGAATTGTGTGTTGCCATGTATTTTGCCAACCTATCGCCTGATTCTTTTACCCCGACTTTCATGAAAACTTTCTTCAGCATGCTTGTACCGACGGTTTTAACCGGCTTGTTTTTTCTGCGACGGTTCAAGACCAAAATCGCATGTGTTACCTCATGACCCTGAGTCATTTATTTTTTCTTCGGAAGACGGCCGGCAGCATCGGGGCCGTCTTTTGCGTCTTGATTGCCATCGTTCTGGTAGATTCATTGATCTCAAGATTCGCATATGAATTTAACGTTATTTACACTCATGTGAATGGTCAGTACGAATTGACCGGCGTCATGCCGGAGATATCTGAAAACGTGAAGGATTTGTTTGCCGAAACGGAGTCCCCTGATGTGATTCTTCATTTCTCCGAAGTATTTTCCGGTTTCTGGCTGGGAAACACGATGTGGCGCGGTACAGTACTCGTTTCCGAAAAAGCCCTTCCGGGCGAATATGTGTTCAAGGTCCGGGATGTCAGAGATACGAAGATCAATCCGGCACTGGTTTTTCGGGCCAAGGTGTATGCGGATGAGTTGAGTCTGCGAAAATGTCACGGTCCCTATCTGAG
>CAYQKZ010000219.1:0-5894 GCA_964418135.1 uncultured Desulfobacterales bacterium | reverse complement strand
CTATCGAAGGGAGGACGCCATGCACTTGAAAACTTCGGATTTATCCATTATGGACCTTGGATTCGGCGGATACACCTGCAACTGGGGTACCCATTTCTGCGGGCTTTACGAATCGGAGGCGGAACGTGACGAGATCATGTTCGGTTTTCTCGCTCAGGGGCTGAGAGTACGGGAACTGCTGGTCTGCTGCCCCGACGAGCGGCATTACGATCTTGCACGGAACAGCGTCCTCGCGCTGTGTCCCGATGTCCCACCCCCGGATTCCGATTCCTTTAGAGTTTATCATTCCCACGAGCTGTACTATCCCAAGGGTTTCTTCTCTCCCCCTGACATGATCGATGCCCTCGATGTTGTCTGGGAAGAGAATCTGCGTACCGGCGCCAGAAATGTGCGGGCAACCGCGGAAATGGGATGGGGGCTTGAAAAGATACCCGGTATCGAGCATCTCATGGTCTATGAATCCCTGCTCAATACGTTCATCTGGGGAAAGACCTGGATCAGCATCTGCCTCTATGACGTCAACCGGTTTCCGGGATCGACGATCATGAAAGTGTTGCAGGTTCACCCATTTGTCATTACGGGCGGGGGTATCTTCGAAAATCCCTATTTTGTTCAACCCAGAAACTGGCTGGCGAAATACGCGCCGGAATTCATCAGCACCGTTTGAGAGATCAACATGAAACTGTCCCATGAAGTCATGCTGGCATTGGCCTATGTGTCTCAGATTTCCGATCCTGACGCGGTCAAACGACGATTCATCGAATCCATGAATGCACTGGACGACGTGTTTTCGTTCCAATACACGGATCGTTTGCCCTCCGGGATACCGCAGAATCGCGTCATGCCCATCACCACCCTGCGTTCGTCCTTTGGATATGCTGTCATGGCGGAAAACGTCGCTGTTTCAGCGGCCGCGGAAGGGGTGTTCCGAAGCGCATTCAAATTTCTGGCTATTCTTCTTGAAAACAGAATGCAGGCATTGGCGCTGGAATCCAGAAACGAATCCCTGCTCAAGGAAATTCAATCCGAAAAATCTCTGGTCCGCACCGTTCTCGATACGCTGCCCGTCGGGGTCTGGGTGATGGATGAACAGGGAGCGATCCTCATGGGAAATCCTGCCAACGAAAAAATATGGGCGGGCACCCCTTATGTCGGAACGGATTGGTGGCCCGACGCAGGCAAACAGCCCGAACGGTACGAGTGGGGCATCACCCGTGCAATCCGCAACGGCGAAACCGTTACAGACCAGGAAATCGATATCGCCTGTTCCGACGGCACACACAAGACAATCCTGCATTCAGCGGCTCCGCTTCTGAATGAAGAAAATCGTGTTATCGGCGCAATCGGCATCCATCAGGACATCAGCAGCCGCAAACAGGCCGAAGATGCGATACGGATCAGTGAAGAGCGCTTGAAGTTCGTGCTGGACGGCAGTCAATTGGGATATTGGGATTGGAACATCAAAACCGATGGAGTCATCCGAAACGAACAGTGGGCCGCCATGCTGGGCTTCACTCTGGAGGAGATCGAATCGAGCGTCAATCAATGGACCGATCTACAGCATCCGGATGATCGGGCGGCGGCGGCACAGTCCATTCAAGATCATCTGAAAGGTCTGAGTCCTGAGCATAAAATCGAGTATCGGATGCGAACCAAGGACGGTGGGTATAAATGGATACTGGATCAGGCCAAAATCGTCAGCCGCGATTCCCAGGGGAAACCGCTGCGGATGAGCGGCACCCATACGGATATCACGCCGCGCAAACTGGCCGAAGCCGAGCGTGAAAAACTCCAGGCGCAATTGGGCCAATCTCAAAAAATGGAATCCGTGGGCCGCCTGGCCGGAGGCGTTGCGCATGACTTCAACAATATGCTCAATGTAATCATGGGCTATGCCGAACTTGCCATGGACAATATGGCCCCGGACAATCCGATTCACAGCGCCCTCCAGGAAATCCTGAATGCCGCGCACCGTTCTGCGGACATCACCCGGCAATTGCTGGCGTTTGCCCGCAAGCAGACCATTGCGCCGAAGGTTCTCGATTTGAACGAGACTGTCGAAGGAATGCTCAAAATGCTCCGACGGCTCATCGGCGAAAACATCGCTCTGGCCTGGCTGCCAGAATCGGATATCTGGCCGGTCCGGATGGACCCATCGCAACTGGATCAGATCCTGGCCAATCTGTGTATCAACGCTCGGGATGCCATTGCCGATGTGGGCAAGATCACCATCGAAACGGGCAAGGCCGTATTCGATGCATCCTATTGTGCCGATCACCCCGGATTCAGCCTCGGTGAATATGTGCTGCTTGCCGTCAGCGACAATGGCAGCGGCATGACGTCGGAAACGCTGAAAAACCTGTTTGAGCCGTTCTTCACGACCAAAGGTGTCGGCAAGGGTACCGGACTGGGTCTGGCCACGGTTTACGGTATCGTCAGGCAAAACAGCGGCTTCATCAATGTCTATAGCGAGCCGGAAAAGGGAACGACCTTCCGGATATACCTGTCCCGACATCGAGACGATACCAAACAGTTATCTCGGAAAGGGATCACGACACCCGATGTCCGGGGAAGTGAGACCATCCTGCTGGTGGAGGACGAACCGGTGATTTTGAAAATGACGACCATGATGCTCGAACGGCAGGGATACACCGTGCTGGGAGCGAATACACCCGGCAAGGCCTTCCACCTGGCACATGCGCATGCCGGAGAGATTCACCTTCTCATGACCGATGTCATCATGCCTGAAATGAACGGAAAAGACCTGGCCGGACATCTTCGCGCAATTTATCCGAATCTCAAATGTCTCTTCATGTCCGGATACTCGGCCAACGTCATCGCCCGTCACGGCGTATTGGACGAGGGGGTACACTTCATCCAGAAGCCCTTTTCCAAGCAGGAATTGGCCGCCAGTGTGCAAAAGGCACTGCACGATTATTTCGACAGGTGACCCACCCACAGACGGAGGCTGTCGATGTTTGACGGCTAGTGGATGTCATTCTGTCGAATTGTGTCATCAACCTTTCTCCTGAAAAACAGATGAGATATGAGAGACTTTTGGAGGTAAGCAAATATGGTAATCCCGATAACTCAGGACGATATCGATAAAATCGAAGCAGGGATTCGAAATAAATTCATCAAGGTTGCCGACAGTCCGGAAGGGTTGTTTAAATATCCAACTGGCCGGTCGGGTATCGAGGCTCAGAAATATGATCCTGAACTGGTTGGTGTGCTGCCGGAAGAAGTCATTTCATCATATTGCGGTGTGGGGAATCCTTTCTCTTTAGGGCCGATAAATAAAGGGGATGTGATTTTAGATATCGGTTGCGGGGCTGGAGTGGACACAATCCTAGCGGCAATGATGGCGGGTCCAACCGGAAAAGCGGTCGGAATTGATATTGTTCCGGAGATGCTGCAACGGGCAAAATCGAACGGGGCGTTGTCTGGGCTAAAAAATGCCAGATTCGAATGTACCTCCGGCAAGATTCTGCCTTTTTCGGATAATGAATTTGATGTGGTGATCTCAAACGGCGTAATAAATTTGATTCCTGACAAAGCCGCCTTGTTGAAGGAGGTATCAAGGGTTCTAAAGCCCGGGGGCCGTCTGATGCTGGCTGACCAGGTCGCTATCGGCAGTGTTCAAAAAGACATGAAAACCCGACTGGCTAATTGGTTCCAGTGAGAGGGGGGTGCGATACCGGGAATGGAATTCCTGGCATTATTGGAAAAAGCCGGTTTTGAGAAATCGGAGCTTGTTGGAAAAACCGGGTTTAACAGTTCTTTCAAAACAGAAGGCGTTTTATTGCGTGCAGTAAAACCAGACCCGAATCGTGCAGGATGAAATTCAAATGAACAAGATTATGCTCGAACCTGTATTTCTGAAACAGATATCGATTCAGGTCGCCGCCGCTGAAATCTTTCTGCCGGTCGTGACGGCGTTTGTGGAGCAATCTTCGCTGGCGCTGGGGCTGGAAAAATCCGAAGCCCTCAAGATGATGCTGGCCTCGGAAGAGCTTTTTCTGCACCTCTGCGGAGTGATCATCCCGAAAGAGGGAATGATGGAAATCCGGTGTTTTCGCCTGGGGTCTTTCGTTCAGTGCGATTTCTCGTTTCCCGAAACCCGGCTGAACATGCATGCGTTCAATTTGACGGCATCGCCTCGGGGTGTGAATCTTTCGGATATGAACGAAATGCGGCTGATGTTGGCATCCCGATCCGTTGACAGAATGGATATCCAGCGAAATAAGAAAACGATACAGATTTCTCTGATCAAGGAAAAAAAGTATCCGCCGATTGTTTCAACACGGAAACATCGACCCGTGATGACCTGTCAGAAATTCGAGATCAGCCCTCCCTCGCTGGATGAACTGAAATATTTCTCTCTGTTGACAACGTCGTTCTATGAACATAGTGACGTGTTCGTTTATTTCGAACGCCCGGGCATGCTGGCCGATATGGTTCAATATGGAAATTTCCGTGCCATCATCGCCCGTACTCAAAGAAACGAAATTGCCGGGGGGATTGTCTGGCATCCGTTGACAGAGAAACTGGTCGAAGTCATCGGCCCCTATGTGATGGTTAAGGATGACAGGGCCAAACAGATTGCCGATTCACTGATCGAAGCCTGCCTTCAGGAAACGGGACGAACATCGGCTGTCGGGATAATCTGTTATCCGCCTGCTTCCGGGGATTATTCCGATTATTTTGAATATCTTGGGCACATGAACCGCTATAATGTCAGTGGAAATTTTATCGGGAAGTCGGTCTGGTTTCGCCTGATCCATGAAGACATAGGATGTGGGGTGTGGACGCCCCCCGAGTTGGAAACATTTCTAAGCCAAACATATCGACGGCTGTTTTTGGCCCGGGATATCCATCATGTTTCGGATCATGGGGATACACAAGAGACCCATTCGGTGTTTTCGGCCAGTATCGACAAACAGCGATATCAGGCGAAACTCGATCTGGTATGGCCGGGTATGGATATGGAAGATAATCTCGGTCGGCATCTCGACCTTTTCAAAAAAGAGAATATTCGGGATGTCATTTTCGAGATCGACACCGGTATCGCCTGGAAATCCAGAATGATTTCCTGTCTGCTGAAAAATGGGTTTCAACCGGTTTACATTCTGCCGTATGCAGGTAACGGCGATGTGATCGTTTTCCAATTGATTGTTCAATCGTCATGAGTCAGATGTCACCCCTCCAGTGTCTGGTGCCCCACTATGTTCGAATTTTCCATACGTACATTCCCAGCGAGCCCGATGACGAGCTGAAAAAACGCTTCCGTTGTACGCGGTTATTCCGATTGAACAACAATGAAAATCCTCTCGGGCCGTGTGCCGCCGCCGCCCGTGTGATTCGGGAATTCAAGCCGCAGCAAGCCTCTCAATATCCAAGTGGAGACTGCTGGCATCTGCGGCGGAAACTGGCGGAACGGTACGGCATGGAGCCCGATCAGTTTCTGTTCGGAAACGGGGCTAACGAAGTGATTGCATTTGTCATCAAGGCGTTCTGTCAGCAGGGAGACAACATCATCACAGCCGAAAAAACCTTTGCGGTGTACGAATGGGTAGCCGAATTTTCGGGGTTCGAGGCCCGAACGGTTCCGCTGAAAGAGGCTGCGTTCGATGATGAAGCCATGATCCGTCGCATCGATAATCGCACCAAAATTCTTTTCGTCTGCAATCCCAACAATCCCACCGGTACCTACTGGAATGAAACCACGTTAAGAACTTTTTTGGACCGTATCGCCGGCCGTCAGATCGTCGTCGTGGATGAAGCTTACTGTGAATTTGTCGAAAATCCGGATTTTCCGGATGGCATGGCCTTGATCCGGGATTATCCGAACCTGGTGGTGTTTCGCACATTTTCCAAGATGCATGCGCTGGCCG
>CAYQKZ010000218.1:0-5921 GCA_964418135.1 uncultured Desulfobacterales bacterium | reverse complement strand
CCTTCTCATAAAGCCTCCTTGTGGATATTAAGCCCTGAAACCATTCAGAGCAAGGGCACTAAACTCGAATAGATATCAATACAATCTGATGTCTATCGAATTTTCAAATTTTTTAATATATTCTTATAGCCTATAAAATGTCAACAGAAATGGCAATTTTCATTAAAAAATCAAATCATCCAGAATTCTGGAAAAAGTTCGAATGTATATCGAATTGATCTGCTTATGAAAATGCTTATTGGATACTCTTGGAAGTGCATTACCAAAGAGGAAAGGGTAAACGTGCGGAAATTCCGGAACGTATAATGAAATACATTCGATCGGCGATGGTTACCATGAGCCGTCCAACCCCCTGAGACCATCCATATACAATCTGCCGCAGGCAACGAACAATGAGTACCGGGTTTGCAATATCGGAATTTCCGACACAACCGCAGCTTCAAGCATTTTGGCGTCCGGTTTTTTTCCCCGAACAATGACAATAGCCGAAACACCGGCAATGGTGGCTGCTCTGAGTACCTGTTCTGTGGTTAGCCCCGTCAAGAGTACCGCACCCTTGGCGACAGCCGACAGAACATCTTCCATCAGATCCGCTCCACCACCACCGACAATATTCAAATCCATCCGATCGTGTCCGGACAGAACTTGTGCATTCAATGTATTTTTAATTTCGGATAATTTCATGTATAATACCTGCTCTATCTATTGATTGAATCCTGTCAATCGCGGCTGCAATAGAAACATCCACAAGCCCGACTGAACGCTTATTATTTTTTATTGATGTAACTTCTCATAATTGCAGTAAAATGTCAATACAATCGTCCATTGATTCTTGACTATCCCAGCATTCTTCAGTTAAATTGAAATACAAATCATATTTGGAATCCGAAATCCTGGAAACAAGGCATTTACATGAATTCACTCAAGAGCAAAGTCATCGCCGCTGCCGGCCATATTCGTTCACAACTTTCTCACCACCCTGAAATCGCTATACTGACCGGCACAGGACTCGGTGAATGCGCAGATGGGGTTGTCACAGACATACAATTCGAGTATCAGGATATTCCGTATTTCCCGATTTCAACCGTTGAAGGACATCCCGGACAATTGGTGATCGGTAATCTTGATGGCAGGCAGATAGCGGTCTTTAAAGGCAGGTTTCATCTTTACGAAGGGTATTCCGCTCAGGAAGTGACGTTTTCGATACGGGTCATGCAGGCGCTGGGTATCCGTAAATTCATTGTTTCCAATGCCGCCGGTGGTCTGGATTCACGGTTTTCACCCGGGGATATCCTGATCATTCAGGATCATATCAACCTGACAGGCCGGAATCCATTGATTGGCCATCACGAAACAGACTGGGGAAACCGTTTTCCGGACATGGCACATGCATATGATCCGAATCTGATCCAGAAAGCTGCAGCCATCGCCAAACAGTTAAATCTGCCGATTCAAACCGGTGTCTATGCCGGTCTTTTGGGCCCGTCTCTTGAAACCCCTGCTGAAATACGATTTTTGCAAACCATCGGTGCATCAGCCGTCGGATTTTCCACGGTTATGGAAGTGATCATTGCCGTTCAGGCCGGAATGAAAGTCATCGGGCTTTCAACCATCACGAATGTCCATGATCCAAAGAACCCCGCACCGGCTACCCTGGAGGAAATCATAGATGTCGCCCGAAGCTCAGCACCTGCCATGCAACGACTGATAGCGGCACTGGTCAAGGCCATGTAGCATATCAGATCATCAATCGACACATCCATACCTGCACCTGTTCCGAACTGCAGATTAATTATTGCCAATTGACATGAAATGCATTAAGTTATGCAGAATCTCAAAACTGTTGGGCGTTAAAATCCTTCCCCCTCATCAGAAAAGTACTCATATTCGGTAAATCATTTCAAATCCCGATATCACCATCAAAACCAAGTAAAATAAATTTAAGAGGAATCGCATTTGAATTTCAGCACGCTGGGCCTGAGCGACCCAATTTTAAAAGCCATCGGTGAACTGGGCTTCGACACCCCGACACCAATTCAGGAAAAAGTCATTCCGCAAATTTTAAACGATTCCGGAGATATTGTGGGACTTGCACAGACCGGAACCGGAAAAACCGCTGCATACGGCCTGCCGATCCTGGAGCGAACAACCATTTCATCCAAAAAGGTTCAGGCACTCATTCTTTGCCCGACGCGTGAGCTTTGCCTTCAGATCACCAATGATATGCAGCATTATTCGCGTTTTCTTCCCAAGCTTTCAGTGACCGCTGTTTACGGCGGAGCAGGAATCTTGGAGCAGATTCACGCTGTGCGTAAGGGAACGCAGATAATTGTTGCCACCCCCGGACGACTGCTGGATCTGATTCAGCGAAAAGTCGTCGATATCGGTTCCATCCAGCATCTTGTACTCGACGAAGCGGATATCATGCTGAACATGGGATTCAAGGAGGAACTGGACGCCATTTTGGCGGCAGCTCCCACCGACCGGCAGACCCTTCTGTTTTCGGCGACCATGCCTTCCGAAGTTGCCAAAATTGCAGCCAAATATATGCAAAATCCTATCGAGATTGCCATCGGCCGAAAGAATTCCGGAACTGCCAATGTGGAACATCGATACTTCATGGTGCATGCCAAGGACAAGTATGAAACATTGAAACGGGTGGTGGATTATTATCCAGATATTTACGGCATCATTTTTTGCAGAACCCGCGTCGGCACACAGGAAATTGCCGACAGAATGATCCAGAACGGATATCCCGCCGAGGCACTCCATGGAGATATGTCCCAGTCTCAACGGGAATTTGTCATGCACAAATTCCGCGATGGCAATGTGCGGCTTCTGATCGCTACCGATATCGCGGCTCGGGGTTTGGATGTGAACGATCTGACGCATGTGATTCATTTTGACCTGCCGGATGAACTGGAAATCTACACACACCGTAGCGGACGAACCGGCAGGGCCGGCAAGACCGGAATTTCCCTGGCCATCATCAACATGAAAGAGAAATTCAAGATAAGGATCATCGAAAAGACCATCCAGCGGAAAATATCCGCTGCAAATGTGCCGATTGGAATAGATATCTGCAAACAGCAATTGCTACATATCATCGACCGGGTCAAAACCGTTGACGTTGACAGCGATCGCATGTTGCCCTACCTGCCTGTGATTGCGGAAAAGTTTGCGGATATGGATAGAGATGCTCTGTTGAAACATTTTATCTCTTTGGAGTTCAACCGTTTTCTGAATCACTATAACAAGACACCAGATCTAAATCTAATGGCGGTTTCCCAAGAATCTCCCAACAAGAAATCGAATCAAAAACCATCTGTAAAATCCGGTGGAAAAGAAATTAGAAAAACCGGATTTACCTATCTCGTCGTCGATATCGGCCGGAACGACCATGTTTTGCCACCTCAGATTATTGGGTTGATCAACCAAAGTACTCGAAATCGTTTCATAAAACTCGGAAATATCGATATCAGTCCGGAGAGATCGCGGTTTCAGATAGAAAATCATTATGTGGATGAGGTCTTTAAAGCGATCAGTGGTTATAAATTCTGCGGAAAGAAACTGAGCGTGGAAAGAGAGGATTCCACGGATGACACCCGGAAAAAACGGCTGAAAAATACTTCAAGAAACCGAGAAAATTATGTATAGTGATCCGCCAAGAACGATGGGCTGAAAAAACGATTGTTCTGCATGTTTTATCAGCTTCGTTCCGGTTACCATAACCGATGGAGACTTCATGTTGAAAGGTTTAGGACTCATTTCGTTCTTGAAAGCAGGACTGCTGATTTTCTGTGTTCTTCCTTTTCCCGTCAATTGCGAAGATCTGCAAGCCATTAGCTTTCTGCCGCAATGGACTCCCCAGGCCCAGTTTGCCGGTTATTACGTTGCCATCCAAAAGGGTTTTTACCAAAAAAGGGGGCTTGATCTTCGGCTGCTTCCCGGCGGGCCGGACAGCTCCCCTGCAGGCATGCTGATTCGTCGGGAGACCGATTTTACGACCATGTTTCTTTCCGAGGCAATCCATCTGCGTGCCAGAGGTGTCGATCTGGTCAATGTAGCGCAGATCGGGCAAAAATCCGGTTTTATTCTGATCGCCAAAAAATCGAGTCATATTTTCTCGCCAGCAGACCTGAACGGAAAGCGGGTGGGTCTCTGGTCGGATTCTCAGATACAGGCTCTGGCATTTTTCAAAAAACATCAGCTTCAGGTTACCATCATTCCACAAGCATATACTGTCAATTTGTTTTTACGAGGCGGTCTCGATGCGGTTTCCGCCATGTGGTACAATGAATATCATACGATACTCAATTCTGGATTGAATGCCGATGAGCTGACCACTTTCTTTTTCGATCAAAATGGTCTCAATTTCCCGGAAGACGGAATCTATTGCCTGCGTCAGACAATCAATGACAGCAACCGTTCTTGCAGTAAATTCATCGATGCTTCTCTTGAAGGGTGGCGCTATGCTTTCGATCATCCGAATGAAGCCATCGATATTGTCATGACAAACGTTCAAGAAGCACATGTCGGAACCAACCGTGTTCATCAGCGATGGATGCTGGATCGCATCCGGGATATTTCTCTGGTAAACGGCCGTACCGATTTGATGGGAACGCTGTCGATAGTTGACTATCAAACGGTTGCTCAAGAACTCAAAGCCGCTGGAATGATCGATGATATTCCGAATTTCAATGAATTTTATGTTCCCTGCCTGGATGATTCTCTTTAAAAGAAGTATTGCTTTCAAGATTGCCACCCTGACCCTTCTGGGAACAGCTGGTATTTTTTTAGGCATGCTGTATTATAATTACACCCTATCCAGGCAGACCGTCCTGAAGACTGTAGAAAGCAATATGCATTGCTTGACGTTTTCAACAGTTCATAAAATCGAAAACACCCTTCTCGGAATCGAAAAAGTTCCACGTTTTTTGGCTGCATCCCTCGAGAATCTGGTTTATTCCCGCAATACCCTGCTAAAATCGATTGAAAACATTTTAATTACCAATCCGGAAATCTATGGCGCGATGGTTGCTTATGAATCTTTTCTTTTCGATCCGGAAATTCGCTATTATGGACCGTATATGTATCGAGAAAACGGTGAAATCAGGAGTAATGTCGAGGAAATAGCCTCCAATTACTGTTACTTGGACTGGTATCTGATTCCAAAGGAACTCAACAGGCCCATCTGGTCCGATCCGTATTTCGATGCCGGCATCAGCAACATCATGATGACCACTTTTTCGGTGCCATTTTATCGCAAAATTCAAAATGAAAAACACTTCAGCGGTGTGGTGACGGCAGACCTTTCCCTGCAATGGCTGAAAGACATTGTCTCCCGGATCAGTCTCTATCAATCCGGTTATGCCTTTTTAATTACGCAGTCCGGTGTTTTCGTGTCGCATCCGAATAAAAACCTGATCATGAATGAAAGTATTTTCAGCATTGCCGAAGCCACCGACGATTCAGCACTTCGCGACATCGGCAGAGACATGATCCATGGGAAGGAAGGATTTGTTCCACTGAATCGCCATCTGACCGGAAAAATTTCCAGAATGCATTATGCACCTCTTCAATCGACCGGCTGGTCTCTGGGTATCGTGGTTCCGGAAGATGAACTTTTTGGGGAGCTTCATATCCTCACCTTTAAACTGGCGTTGATCGGATTGATCGGTTTTATCCTTCTGTTTCTGATAATAATATTTATCTCTACCAAAATGACCCGTCCCATCAGCACCCTTGCGGACAAAACCCTTGAAATCGCCAGGGGCAACCTAGATATTGAACTTCCTGTCAGTAATTCCAATGATGAAATCGAAGATCTGACATCATCGTTCGAAAATATGCGTTCGGCACTGAAAGAATATATCAACGATCTAAAGGAGACCCGGCAAATTGAAGAGCAAAACATGCAG
>CAYQKZ010000217.1:0-5958 GCA_964418135.1 uncultured Desulfobacterales bacterium | reverse complement strand
CTGCCCCAGGGATTGTTGGTATAAACGAGTCTGGCCATGGCCTGAACATTGGGGATATTGTACGAGCCGGAAAGCATGAGCAGAGCGCGGTGTACCACCACATGACCGATGGAATAATAAGCCCCTTTATCCACGACAAAATCGTTGCAGTACGCCGTCAGATTCCCCTGGCTGTCTGCGCCCATCTTGACATCCATTTTGAAGGCATGGCGTTTGGAACTCATCAACATGCTGTCGGCAATGCTTGGAATATACCGAACCGGTCGCTTGAAATGAATTGCGGCCGCACCGGCAATCCCTTCGGATATGACATCGATCCGGATACCGAACTGACCACCGGAATAGGCTTCCCGGTAACGCATGTTTTCCCAGCCGAGTGCGGCCTGCAGCATCCCCAGATGAAGATGGATGTTGATGCTGCGGCTGACGATCACCAGCCGGGGATCTTCGCCTTCCTCGGGATCTTCCCAGTAAGCAACAGCAGCTTCGGGTTCGAGCGGCGCCTGGTGATTGATCTGGGTTGAAAACCGGGCTTCGATGACAGCAGCGGCATCTTTCAGCGCGGCTGCGGCATCCCCTTTGATCTGGGGCTGTTGAAAACACAGGTTGGGTAAATCGTCATGGATTTGAACGGCATGGGCGCCGAGTGCATCTTCGGGGCCGGCCATCACCGGCAGCGGCTCGAGTTCAACACGGACAGCCGCCAGCGCATCTTCGGCCTGAAGCTTTGTGTCGGCTGCTACAATCAGGATGGGATCTCCGATATAGCGTACCCTGTCTTTGCAGAGAACCGGACGATCCGCCACCAGATACTTCAAGATATTGGTGCCCTTGATGTCCGCTGCGGTTACCACACCCGCAACCCCAGGCATGTTCAACGCACCGGATGCATCGATGGAAACGATGCGGGCATGAGGAACCGTGCTGCGCAGGACGGCCACCTCCAGCGTACCTTTCAGCCGGATATCGGCGGTAAAGGTCGCCGTGCCGCAGGCTTTGGCCAATGCCGAGGGGCGGGGATGGGAAACGCCCATGATCTTGTCTTCGGGTGTGGGACGGATCGCATCCGGGGTGATTTCACCGCGGATGAAACGGCCGGCCAGTTGAACGGCTTCAATTATTTTTTTGTAGCCGGTACACCGGCAGAGATTGCGGGAAAACGCTTTTTTGATGTCATCGACATTGGGATCTGGATGGACATCCAGCAATGCCTTGGCGGCCATGATCATGCCAGGGGTGCAGAACCCGCACTGGATCGCGCCGGACAAAACGAATGCCTGCTGAATCAGATGCGGATTTTCGGGGGTGCCCAGCCCTTCGACAGTGATGATGTCGGCGTTATCGAGGGAATAAAGTTTTGTCAGGCAGGAAAGTACCGTTTTCCCGTTGACGATCACCATACATGCCCCGCATTGACCTTTTCGGTCGCAGGACTGTTTGGCGCCGGTCAGCCCCAGGTCTTCCCGCAATACATCCAGCAATACCCGTTCCGGCCCGACTATGAATTCGTGTCTGGCACCGTTGACAGTTAAATCGATCCGTTTCATTTTCACTCCTGAGTTTGATATTGATTGAAATCCCAATAATAAGTATACATTGCCGATCAGGAAAATTAAGGATTGTTTTAAGCAATATCCATACCAATATTGTTGTTATTGTTGAGCCGTCATATTATTCTTGAACGTTCCTGCGATATGATGTTAAAGAGTTGTGAAATATTTTTTCACCATGGTTCAGGATAGATTGTCTTCCAGTATTTGCGATGACACCCGTCTATCAGAATCGATTTTAGGTGAAATTCATTATGGTATAAGCCGGCAAGCCCTGCCGATTTCGTCAATGACAATCCGACATGCTGAATTTGTTTGAATTATGGCCAAAAAATTTAAAAAAGACAATAAAAGTCGAAAAGATCTGCAGCAGAAGCTTCAGCAGAAGCCCCCCGAACAGTTGATCGAGCAGGGTAAAGCTTTACTTGAAAAAGGAAAAGCCAGAGATGCCATCGAGGTACTGAAACAGGCCGACAAGAAACTCGGCCCTTCGGATATGATTCGTCAACTGCTTTTCCAGGCTTATCTCCAGCGTGAAGAACAACTCCGCTCCAAGGGAATGATTCCGGAAGCCAATGTCGTCAAGAATCTGGCATTAGGTGTGATGCCGCCCATAGACCAACTCTCTGAAGCGGATGTGTTGAATATGGTATCCTGTGCTTCGGTTCAAGAAGCGCTGAAGCTGTATATCGATTTTTCGAAAAGCCATCCCCCGTCTGTCCGATTCGACCAACATGTGGCCTATCGTCTGATGATGACGGATGACTGGCAACCACTTGAAATGCTTGAGTCATCTCACCCGATTCGTCGAGATTCGCTGCCGGTGCGGGAAGCCGTATCCCGGATGAATCAGGCTGAATGGGAGGAGGCGCTGCAGGTACTCAAAGTCGTTCCCCGCATTTCACCGTACGCTCCCATCAAATTATTTTGCAGGGCGATGGTGCTGTTCTACCAGGAAAATGACAACGAGATGATTCAGACCCTGTCTCGAATTCCCGATGATTTTCCGCTGAGCGCGTGTATCGAAAGCATGAAGCAGTCTGTGGGCGGAAATATCGATTCCGAAAAATCTTCCCGGCCTTATTACGATAGTTCCCTGTGGGGAGGGGCGGCCAATCTTGACAAACTGGTTACAGGTATTCTCACCAGTTTAAAAAACAGACAGATCAAGCAACTCAAATCATATATTTCCGATTTGGCAAAAACAATTTTTCCGGAGAGTCCGGTGGTTGCCATCCAGCAGATTCTGGAAATCCTGCTGTATTCTCCACAACGAAATGACATATACCCATCCGATTTTATTGACATGTGTGAATCGCTTCTTCCAAAGAAACGATCGGTATTGGTTCTACTCAAATCGAATCAAGACAATCCCCGGGATTATGTCGGCGAATTGATGGACTATCTGGACTGTCTAAGCAGCGAGATTTCGGATCTGGAAAACCGAAACATGGTGTGGGGAATGATTCTGTTATATGCCGCCAGAAAGTTGAATGCCAAAAAATATTCGCAAAAGGGAATCGGTCGTGTAAACGATGCGAATTCCAAGTTGCTGGGTATTCCCGAGGGCTGCAACGACGTGAATGAAGCTGTTCTATGTTTGGTTGTCCGGAGTATAGAACTCGACCCACTGAACCGCAATGCTTATGAATTCTTGATAGACCTGCCGCGCCATTCCCGGGAAGCCAAGGATAAAGTTGAAGATTCCTTACAGAAGATGTCAACGGAATTTCCGGATGATCCATTTCCCTGCCTGGAGCTGGCCACCCTGTATTACGAGAAAAATGCATTCCGAAAGGCCGAACATGTGCTGGATGAAGCCGCCCGCCGCGCCCCGCACGACAATCGGGTGATAGACCGGAGCGCACTGTCTCTGGTGATTTCAGCCTGTACGAATCTGAATCGAAAAAAACACCATCTCGTACTTTCCGATTTGGAAAAAGCTGAAGCATTCAACAGTAAGCGGATCAGTCCGATCATTACCGAGAAAAAGATATTGTTCGATCTGATTACCCATCCGGATCAGTTTTCAAAAATCACCGTCGATTTTTGTCCGCAGTTGAATATCCTGGATCGCATTCGCGTGATGGCGTTGCTGATTCTGGATATGAAATCTCACGGAAAACCGTTTACATCCATCCTTACGGAGTCATTGGGCAAATGGTTGACCCGGGAGATCAACCGGTTGACCCTGACAACAACGGATATCATCACGCTCCTGAGTCCTTTTCCAAAAGAATGTCAAGTGGTTCTTCCCGATAAGCATATTGCCGTATTCTTGCTGGGTATAAACAAGGATTTATTTGGAATCATACCGGATGCGGAATTAATTTCCATCTTCGAACTGCTTTTTCATCAGGATATCCTGAGTTTCATGGCGGAAGAACTGCAGAAGCGGTTGCGCAAAAAAAATCAGACTCAGGTGCTGTCGATGCAGTTTTTTCTGATAACGATTGGGCGTATGGCCCAAATTTCATGGTGTAAGGAAAGTTATCAGAATGTACTGGCAAAAGCGGATCCGGCATTAAAAAAAGAATTGGAAACACTTTCCAAGAAACTGTCGAGACATGCCTCGGGTTTTTTGAAATCATCGCTCGAACATTTCGATTTTTCGCCGCTGGAAGGATCGTTTCTGCCCTTCGGCTTCCCGGGTTCGCGATATCCTGAGTTGGATGATGATTTCGACGACGACGACGACGACGATGACGATGATGATTGGGAAGACTTCGATGAAATCCAGGATACAGCGGATATGTTGGATGAGATCATGCCTTTTCTCAATGAGTTCAAGTCGAATATGAACAAAGAGGATATCCGTCAAGTTTCGGGGATGGTTGAAGAGATGGTGGATAAAATAGATGTCCGGGGAATGCCTGACGCAGAAATCCGGGAAGTCCGAAATTTGTTCCGATCCATCCCTCCAATTCGAAAAATATTCGATGCAATGGGTGAATTGATCAAAAATCGCAGTGTTGTCGGGATATCGCGGGAAGCTCATATTTTGCTGAATGGTAAAATCTGGAAAAAATAACCGTTTCATATATATAAATGGTTTTGGGAATGCGGCATGGAGCGGGTCGTACTTTTCTCGTACATCCCCGACAGATAACGCATCCAAAATCTTTATCGTCCAAGCTATAGAAAGAAAGTAACTTCCATGCTGATTCATTATATGATACTCGGCGTAAGGCCGGAGGCCTCCGATGAAGAGATTCGCGCCCGCTACATCGAACAGGTCAAGCGCTATACGCCGGAAAAAGAACCGATGCGATTTCGGGAAATCACTGCCGCATATGATGCTGTCAAGGATATTCGAAAACGTCTGTCTGCTCAGTATCTTCCGCCGGAAAATCATATGGATGCCGAAACGGTATTACATGAATTGGCCAGATCCGCAGCGAAGGAAAGAAAGCGGGTGGGGCTGAAGGATTTGATACGGGAATCCTGCCGGAGGGCAGTTTGATGAAGTGGCGTGACCTTTCGAAATTCAAAGAAATCTACCCCTGGTTGAAACGGAAATGGGTGATCTTCGATGAAAAACGCCTGTTGCCGTGGATGATCCGGGCCGGGGGGTACCTCAGAGTAAAAACCCAAAATCGGATTCGGAAGTATCATCTCATCTACGACTGGAAAGAAACGGTTTTTGAAGACTTCTCGGCCTGGTTGGCGGCGTTGCCTGAAAAGCCGGAGACCGGAAAGGCCGATGTCGGCGAATCTGAGATGCCGGCATCCTGCGATTTGTTCACTGTCCTTTCCGAATTTACGGCATTGCGGCAGGAAATCCGGATTCAAAGTCGGGAACATAACAAAACCCTGTCCACCCTGACCGGATTTATCGACGCCTATCAGGACACGGCCAATCTGTTCAAGGAACGAACGCGGGCGCTGTCCGATCTCGAAGTGAACATCCGCAAATCCACCGAAAAACGAACCATCCAGCCGTTTCTCGATGCGCGGGATGCATTGGTGCGGGGCCTGAGTGCCAGTACTGCCGTATCCGCGTCCAAAAGTTTTTTCCGACCGGCGCCCAAGGGTATCGAAGGGGTGGTGGAAGGCTATGAAATGGCCCTGCGGCGAATCGACCGCGCATTGGCATTTGTCAATGTCATGCCGGTTGAAACCGTTGGCCGGCGTTTCGATCCCAAAATTATGAAAGCAGTGGATAAAAAAAGTGGCACCGGAATGGAAAAAGGAATGGTTGTAGAAGAATTGTTGACCGGATTTCTGCGTGAACAGGAAGTCCTGAGAACGGCCGAAGTGGTTGTCAGTAAATAGATAGGAGGGGAAATTTTATTGAAGTAATCTGCTAAGGCGATTTACATTAATGAATATACCATCTAAAGTAGATGAATGCTATTTTTATGCGGGGGAAACCCGATGAATTCATGATTGTTTATTGGAGGTATGT
>CAYQKZ010000216.1:0-6062 GCA_964418135.1 uncultured Desulfobacterales bacterium | reverse complement strand
GGGAGGGTCGGGGTGGGGGTTTCAAAAGCGCAGATTGTTCCCATTTGAAGTATAACATTAGAGAAATTGATTTTGACAAACAGAAATCATTTGTTATAGAGTCAAGCCAATCAATGAATCGCCTTATGATCATGAATGGTTAGGCAGTGCAATGGCGGTATGATTGGTTCCCAAGAGTCGTCCATAGACAAAACTTTTTTTACTTGAAAATCATCCCTCCTTTCCAGAATGAAAATAAGATTGGTTGAGAGTGGATGCCGATGGTTATACTGCGGACGGGCATAATCTTAACTTTTGAACCCCCACCCCAACCCTCCCCCGCTGGGAGAGGGAGCATAAGGAAAGTAAGGTTTATGCCCTTTCGCAGTATATCTTGAATAGCTTACTTTTCATAATAGAGGATTATCCGAGGTGACAACTTCTAAACTGATGAGCATGGCGGATGCCATCTCCCGCTGGGTGCCGGATGGATCATCCGTAGCGCTGGGTACAACGTTGGAAACCGCCATTCCTTTTGCCGCCGGACATGAGATGATGCGTCAGGGCAAAAAGGATTTGACGCTGATCGGGCCGATATCTGATATTTTATTCGATCAATTAATCGGCGCTGGCTGTGTTCAGCGGGTTCAGGCTGCCTGGGTAGGCAACGTGATTACCGGTGTCGGGTATAATTTCCGACGGGCTGTAGAGCAAGACCGGATCGTAGTCGAGGATCATTCGAATCTGACTGTTTCGCTGGCCCTTCAGGCCGGAGCGATGGGGGTTACATTTTTGCCATGCCGGACGGCTCTTGGCAGTGATCTGTATACGACCAATCCTGGGTTGAAAACAATAACCTGTCCGTTTACTGGCCAGAAACACGCAGCAGTGGCAGCCATTGTTCCGGATGTGGCCATCATTCATGTTCAGCGGTCGGACGATGTCGGTAACGCCCATGCCTGGGGAAATATGGGGATTACCCGTGAAGCCTGCATGGCCGGTCGTCATATCATTCTAACGGCCGAAGAAATTGTTCCCACCGAGTGGATCGCCCGTGATCCGAATCGCGTGTTGACACCCGGATTCAAGGTCAGTGCCGTCGTTCATGCTCCTTGGGGCGCCCATCCTTCTCCGATGCCAGGTTGTTACAATCGGGATCATGCTGTTTTTCTGGAATACCAGAAGCAGAGCCGTACGGCGGAGCTGTTTGCATCCTGGATGGAAACATGGATTTACACTGTTTCATCGATTCATCAGTATGTCGAGAGAATCGGGGATGCCTGTTCACGTCTTTCGATAACGCATCATGATATTTCGGAGCCGGTTGATTATGGATATTGAAACAGAATATACCCAATCCGAACTGATGGTGGCTGCTGCATCCCGTCAGATCGCCGATGGGGAAGTGGTATTTGTCGGCATGCGTCTTCCGCTGCTGGGGTTTCTCGTGGCCAAAAGCCTTCAAGCGCCGAATGCCGTCGGTGTTTACGAACTGGGAATCATCCGCGAGTCTGTGGCTCCGGAACCCATACTGACCATGGGAGATCTGCCGAATTTGTACCGTTCACAGTGGTTGGCGGATACGCGGGATACGATGTCTCTGCTTCAGCAGGGGCGGGTGGATGTCAGCTTCATTGGCGGTGCGCAGGTAGATCGATTCGGCAACCTGAACACCACTCGAACCGGTGGTGGAAACAGCCCCATCACCCGTCTTCCGGGAAGTGGCGGTGCCTGTGATCTGGCCTGTATGGCCCATCGCCACATTATCATCATGGCGCATGAAAAACGCCGATTCGTCTCCCGGGTGGATTATATCACCTCGCCTGGATATGGAGTCGGCAAGGGATGGCGTGAATCGGTCGGTCTGGTTCGCGGCGGTCCGGTGGCGGTCATCACGACGCTGGGGGTCTTCACATTCGATCCCGATACCTGTGAGATGGTGCTGACATCGGTTCATCCCGGAGCCACGGTCGAGACGATCCAGGAACAGACCGGCTGGACGGTTCGCATTTCAAATGAATTATCTCAGACCGATCCGCCGACGATTCAGGAGCTGACAGCGTTGCGCCGATTCGATCCTGAACGGTATTGGACAGGCAAGTAATATGCAGATGATTCCAGACCCCAGAACCCGCCGATATCGATGGATCATTTTCTGGGTGCTGGCTTCCGGATACATTCTGGTGTATTTTCACAGGCTCTGTCCGGCTGTGGTTGCCATGGATATGATGCAAGACCTCCAGACCGGTGGCAGTCTAACCGGTCTGTTGTCCGCCGCTTATTTCTATGCATACGCGTCCATGCAACTACCGGCAGGGCTACTGTCCGATTCCTGGGGGCCCCGGAACACGATCACGGTCTTTTTTCTGGTGGCATTTGCCGGATCGGTCCTGCTGGGATTTGCTTCCTCCGTGGCGATGGCCATTGCCGGGCGGCTTCTGGTGGGTATCGGGGTGGCCATGCTCTTTGTGCCGACTCTGAAAATCTTGTCTGAATGGTTTACGCCTGTCGAGTTTGCACCCATGAGCGGAATTCTGATGGCCATGGGCGGTGTCGGGTCTTTGTCGGCTACAACCCCGCTGGTGCTGCTATCCGGAGCGATTGGGTGGCGGATGTCGTTTGTGGCTGTCGGAGTACTCACCCTGATGCTGTCTCTGCTGGTCTGGCGGTTTGTTCGGAACTGTCCTGAAGATATGGGCTGGGTGTCCCTGAATGCCTCAACTAAAGCAGGCTCCCCGACCATCGGTTTAATGGCAGGGTTTCGTTCCGTGATTTCCTGTCCGCATTTTTGGCCCATGGCCATCTGGTTTTTTTTCAACAGCGCCATATTCTTTACGTTCGGCGGGCTCTGGGGCGGGCCTTATTTCATGCATGTCTACCATATGTCCAAATCCCAGGCCGGTTACATCCTTTCGATGATGGCGGTCGGTCTTGTCATCGGCAGCCCGTTGCTCAGCAATCTGTCCAATCGGGTATTTCATGCCCGAAAACCCGTTCTTCTTTTCTCTTCATTCATTGTGCTGGTGATTACGGCAACGCTGTTTTTTGCCGCCGATGGCATTCCTTTGTACGGGCTGTATCTGATATGTCTGGGGCTGGGTATGTTTTCCAGCTCTGTTGTAGTCATCGGATTCACGGCAACCAAAGAGCTGTTTCCGGTTCAAATCGCCGGAACTGCAACCGGTCTGGTCAATCTCTTTCCATTTGCCGGTGGTGCCATATACCAGCCTTTGGCAGGCTGGCTTCTCGAGAAATCCGGCAGTGTGAACGGCGTTTTTACCTTGACCGGTTATCAGCATATGTTCAATCTGCTTCTGATCAGTGCTGTCATCGCCATGCTGGCCTGCTGTTTTATCCCAGAAACCTTCCCGACTGCTTCAGTTAGATCATCCGATGTTTGATTCAGATTTCCGGCACTTGAATTAATGTCGGAACATTCCTATTGCATACTGTAGACTTTCAGAAAAATAATTTTGTTGCGTCTGCCGGGAATGGTCGAAAAGGCCTATTCCCTCTCTGCTGCCTTGTGAAATGAATTATTTAAAGTCTATATTGAAAAGTCAATGACAGGCACTCTGAAATCAATCTCCATGCCAGGTCAGGGCGCTGTGACGGATAAAAATGACTTTTTATTGTATTCTTCGATAAAACAATTGGATAAATAGAATTCAGTATTTAAGTAACGTTAATATCTGAAAATATCATTGACAAAAATAAAAATAGCTGAAATATAGCTTATAAATAATCGTTGGCAAATGAATTGAATTTATTTATTTACGATCAAGTAAACATTAAAGGAGGCAAGCATGACGCGTACAAAGTTGACAACGGTAACAATCTTGTGTGTATTCAGTCTGTTTTTAATGGTTAGCCTCTCGGCTGCCGCAGGCCCGTCTCTGGATCAATGGAAACCGGCTTTCGATCCTACTGGTGCCAAATATAAAGCCACAATTTCGAATGTATCGCATCCGGCGATTCGGGGGGTATATTTTGGATTCGCTTTGCGGGATGAGCTGTGGAAACGCACCAACGGCCAGATTTTCATTGATTACAAACCGTTCTCAATGCTGGGCGGCGAAGTGGAAGTGTTGAATCAGCTTCAGATGGGAGCCCTTCAGGGAATGGGCGTCAGCTCCGTGACTTCTACCAATCTTGGGCCCCGGTTCGGTGTGGTGAATCTCCCTTTTCTGGTCGATTCTTTTGACAAGCTCGATAAATTTGTGGCCAACGAAACACTGTTTAACCATTTCATGAGCCTGGATATCACGGGATATGGCAATTACGGATGGGCGACGATGTCGCCATGCAAAACGATTGCCGATGCCAAAAAACTCAAGATACGGATAGCCGAAGCCGCCGTGAATCAGTTGATCTACAAAAGTTGGGGATTCAACCCCGTAGTTATGCCATGGCCAGATGTTTCCATTTCCTTGAAACAGGGAGTTATCGACGGGCTGGATCATACGCCCACGGTGTGCAATATCACCAAAAAATTTGAGGATGCCAAATTCTTTACTCAGATCAATTACGCTCAGGGCCTGTTTATCTGGGTCATAAGCAAGTCGTGGTTCAATACTCTCACTCCCGATCTGCAGAAAATTTTCAAGGAAACCGCCAAAGAAATCGCAGCGAAAATCAGACAGGAAAGCCGCCAGCAGGAAATAGACGAAATTGAAAAAGCCAAGGCTGCCGGTATTCAGTTCTTCAAACTTTCCGATGAAGAAATGAAGTCTTTGAATAAACAGGGTGATTCGGTCCATAAACAGTATGCGGCTGAGATCAACAAACTCTATGATGGTGATAAATATCGACCAGCCAATTACCTGAAAGAAGTACAGGATTTTCTAGGATATCAGCCCTGAGACGGGTTGAATGGATTTACAGGATAACAGACTGAAAATATACCTTGAACGCTCGTAACTGTGCTTTCCTTCAGATTCCCTCTCCCCCTGTGGAGAGGGTCGGGGTGAAGGTATGAAAGTTAAGAGTGTATCTATTCAAAGTGCAGGTAAATCCCTATGTTACAGAAGGGAATAATTCAAGGATAAGAATCATGCTGAAACAGATAATGAATACCGTGGATAAAGGCTTAAGTCTTTTTGAAGACTGGACCCTGTTTCTAACGGTATTGGCAGCACTTTTTGCATTGTTCGCCAATGTGATTCTGAGATATGGCTTCAATTACACACTGGCCTGGTCTGAAGAACTCGTCAAACTGGTGATCATCTACACGACGTTTATCGGCTGCAGCGCTTCGATCAAAAACCGCTCCATCATCAAGGTGGATGTGGTACTGCAGCTCGTTCCCAAAACCCGCTTTCCTCTCATGATTTTCAGCCATCTGGCGATCATCGTCTTTTCTCTGATCATGCTGATCTACGGGTGGAAAATGGCCGCTCAGCAGGCAAGCACCGGCCAGACAACCATCATCATGATGATCCCGATGGTCTATCTTTATGCCATGATGCCGCTGATGGGCTTGTTGATGCTGATCCGATCTCTTCAGGCGCTCTACACAGATATTGAATCGGAAATGGCTAAAAAAGCAACGAGTTGAAATCAACAGAAAACTGAAAAAAATCACATTCGGCTTTCTGCTTATACCGACTGAAATGGAGAAATCTGGTTTATGGAATGGAGCTATATAATTCCCCTGTTGATCCTGTTGGGTACCATGGCCACTTTTATTCCCGTGTTCATGTGCCTGTTTTACACGTCATTGATTTGTATTCTGGTGTTTACCGATTACCCCGTGATTCTTCTGGTTCAGAGTATTTTTAAAAGCATGGACAATTTCGCCCTGGTCGTGGTGCTGTTTTTTGTACTCTGCGGCAATATCATGACCACTGGTTCGATCGTGGAAAAATTGATCAAATTCACCAACGTGCTGGTCAGTTGGCTGCCAGGCGGTCTCGGAATGGCTGGCGTCATCGCCTGTGCCATATTCGGGGCGATTTCCGGATCGACTGTGGCAACGGTTGTGGCACTGGGTGGGTTTATGATCCCGGCGTTGATGGCCAATGGCTATCCGGAAAACTACAGTGTCGGACTCATGACGACTGCCGGCAATCTGGGCGTGATCA
>CAYQKZ010000215.1:0-6063 GCA_964418135.1 uncultured Desulfobacterales bacterium | reverse complement strand
AAGAGAACTTGCTGCGTTTCTTTAAAAACAGCCTCCGTCCCCCAGGAAATTCCGTGAAAGACAGGCGAAAACCGTTGCTTCAGACCGACAAGATAATACCCGCCGTCGGCAGCGGGCCCCATCACGACGGAATGATCTTCAAGAGCCAGAAACGCCGCATTCAGGATATCCGCCGTCAGATCAGGGCAGTCCGATCCCATCAAGACTATCCGATCGCACCCCTGATCGAACCCGTCTTTGAACGCATTGTCCATCCGTTCGCCGAGATTCGACCCGAGCTGTTCCGCATACATCAAATCATTTCCGAGCCATCCGCACATCCGGGATTCATCGCTGCCGTCAAACCGTATTTCAATATCAATGCCGGTCAAAGCCCTCAACCTGCGAGCAACAGACACTGCATGCTCCGCCATCTGCCGGTGGACCTCAGCGGCCCCCTGCGCACCAAGCACACCGATCAACCGTGTTTTGGTTTTTCCGGGTTCGGGATAACGGGTAAAAACGATCAATTTCTTCCGATTTATCATCAAAAGCTATGAACTCTCGTAAACATATAATTCACGTATTCACTTATTTTTTAACAGGCGAAAACTGGATACTGAAAGTTGAACTGTCCAGAGCGCCCGCTCCTTTCAATTCTCCTTCATAAGCGAAAGAGAAGGTCCGGACGCTTTCAGGAATGGGGATTTTCGATTCAAAGACCATGGCGCGTGAATCCGAAGTTCGACGAAGTCCGGATGAATAGACCGGTATGATTTCCATGACAAAACCCTGTTCGTCGAGTAACAACAGATGAGCTTGAAGACCAGTGATCCATTGGAATCCTATCGAAAATCCACCGAGCAGTTGGACAGTTCCAGCGATACCCATGGTTTTCGATGCGATTTCATATTCATATGCAATTGATAGTTCATTCGTTTTCCATTCTCCCTGTTGCTTTCCATCCTTGATCGGGATCAAGAAATTTTTACGGGAAACTTTATCCCCTTTTTCGACGGTGAATTTTCCACCACAGCCGGTAACGCCTATAATTGCGATAATTATCATCAAGCTTGCTATCTGAAGTCGGATACAACCACTGCGTTGCATCCGACTCCGACGACTGTTTTGGACCGAAAGGTAAGTATCCTGTGACAAACGTTCTTCACGCATCGGTATTCAATCCTCCTATCTGCATTTTCATGCTTTTTCCTACATGATCCGGCTGATCGTCAACCGCTTTACGGATCGATGTGATTTTTGTCGAACAACCCGGTTCCCGGATGTAATATATCATAACAGGTGTTCCCGATTTTTGGGAGTGTCATTATTTTTTTTCTTGAATTCATAATGGCTGGTCTTGTAAAACATCACCGAATGGATGTAATGTGGATGGGTGCATATCTTCCGCCCCCTGCGGGGGTCGGGGCGGGTATATCGATATGACCGAAACGATGATCAAGGCCACTTCTTAAATTGCGGGGGAACAGCCGATGAATTCCAAAAGCCAACGATTCGTCAAATGGATGTTTATTTTCATAATTACAGCCGGCTGCCTTACCGGATGCGGCAGCATCTTCTCTTATAAAGGCAGCAGAATAACGCAGGAATCCCTGATGATACGGCTTCAGGACGGCAATCAGCAAGGGGTGTGGAGAAAAAATGAGGTAGAAATTACCTATCGATATCAAAATGCGTCTCAAACGCTGAAAGTTTCCGGTACCGCCGGGTTGATCGGAGGCAACAAATATTTCAGCCATCTGGCGGTATACCTCTTGTACCTGGACGAACAGGGAACAGTCATTCAAGATACGCTGGTGTACTCCGGAGAAAATTCCCGCAGAATCGTGGCGCCCTATATGGATTTCGAAAAATCGATCCCGATCCCTCAGGGGGCTCTGGCAATTTCTTTTGCTTATGATTTGACGCCGGTCCTAAGCAATGGAAAATAAACGGGTTCAATGTTGCGGCCTGACTCCTCCGTGAAGACCCTGTTCCTTTCTCTTGCCCCGCTTCGGGGCTTCACGAATGCACTCTACCGGAATCTTTTCGCCGTTCATTTTCAGGGGATCGACTCAGCGATCGCCCCATTTATCTCCACTCTTTCGGCAAAACAGATCAATCGTTCCCATATCAAGGACATTCTGCCGGAAAACAACCGCGGGATGCCGGTGGTTCCGCAGATCATCGGCAATGATCCGGCCAGCTTCATTCAACTTGCCGTCATATGTAACAATCTCGGCTTCGACACCGTCAACTGGAATCTTGGTTGCCCGGCTCCCATGGTGGCAAACAAACGCCGGGGCTCCGGCATGCTGCCGCATCCGGATTCGATCCAGGCTTTTCTGGACGATGTCCTGTTGCACATCCCAACCCGGCTGTCCATCAAAACCAGAATCGGAAGAGAAAAAAAGGAGGAAATATTCAAACTCCTTCCCATTTTCAATCAATACCCGATCACTGAATTGATCATCCATCCCAGAACCGGAATTCAGATGTATAACGGAAAAGTGGATCTGGACACATTCGAAGAATGCTTACCGTTGTTGAATATCCCGGTTACCTACAATGGAGACATCTCGGACTACGAATCTTTTACCGGATTGCAGACGCGGTTTAAAACCGTTTCCCGCTGGCTGATCGGCAGAGGGGTGCTATCCAATCCGTTTCTGCCGGAAATTCTTCGATCCGGAGAAGAAAACATTCCACAGCCGGTGGAACGATTCAAACATTTTCATGATGATCTGTTCGAGGCGTACCGGGCCGAATTGAGCGGGCCAACCCATTTGATCGATAAAATGAAAAGCTATTGGCTGTATTTTTTTTCATCCTTTGAAAACGGAGGAAACCTGTTCAAAAAGATAAAAAAAGTCAGCACATTGAAAAAATATGAGGAGACCGTAGACCATTTTCTGGGTGGGGACGCTATATGGCGCTCCGGTAAACGATCATCAGTCCATCGGGGAGATGCTTGAACGGAATTTGCCTTCTGAAATTCGACAGCGCCAGATAAAGTTGTTCTAATATTTGTTTTTGCTGTCGTCTGTCAAGTTAAAGCGGATTGCGTCCAGAATATCTATGGAAAGGTTTTTTGCGGGGAGGGACAATGCCTGGTCGATGATTTTGGCAGGGCGTTTTGTACTTCTTACAGTGGCGGCATCATAAGGGACATCGGCGGGAACCTTTTATGTGGGATAGGTCACTGCGTTACGGATATTCGGGGGCAAGTATGGTGTTCCGTGGGCTCCTCCATCTCCATGAAAGGCATTTAACCATGCTGACCCCATCCCTGCCCGCAGTTTCTGACCCGGAAGACGATGCCCTGCCCTCCGGCCTGCCACCGGTGATTGATGCCCATGTCCATTTATTTCCGGACAAACTGTTTGCATCAGTCCGTAAGTGGTTTGATACCTTTGGTTGGCCGATCCGTCACCGGCTGGGTTCGGAAGAAATTCTCTCGTTTCTTTTCGATCGCAGGGTCTCGTATGTCGTAGGCTTGCAGTATGCCCATAAACCCGGAATAGCCCGTGAATTGAACCGCTATATGGCTTCTCTCTGTGCTGATTATGACAGACTGGTCGGTATGGCTACCGTGTATCCCGGAGAGCCGGACAGTGCCGCCATCCTTGAAGAAGGCTTTGCTATGGGATTGAAGGGCGTCAAACTCCATGCCCATGTGCAGTGTTTCGACATGCGGAGCCAGGGAATGAAAACCGTCTATCGGGCATGTAGCGATCATCGGCGGCCGCTGGTCATCCATGCAGGACGGGAACCCAAAAGCGATGCGTATGCCTGTGACCCTTATCGGATTTGCGGGGCTGAGTATGTTCGGGAAGTGTTGCGGGAATATCCAGATATCCGGATATGTGTGCCGCATCTGGGTGCAGATGAATTCGGCGCATATATCCACATGCTGGATGAATTCGATAACCTATGGCTGGATACCACCATGATGCTGGCCGATTACCTCCCCTGCCCTGATATCCCGAAGCTGACAGAATACCGGCCGGATCGCATCATGTTCGGCACTGATTTCCCGAATCTGCCTTATGCCTGGGACAGGGAAATCAAGCGGCTGGTAAAGATGTCACTGCCGGAATATCTGCTTTCCCGGCTGCTGTACCAAAATGCGGTGGAATTTTTTCATATTGAACGGAATTCAGGAATAGAATAGCTTTCGGGATGTCTTCAGCAGCCGGGCGGCGGCGGACTTGTTGTGGCCGCTCTTTTCCATAGCCCATATGAGCAGTCGGTGGATCACGGCATCATAGGAAAAATCCGCCGCATCGAAATCGAAACACAGGGTGACCCGGTCGCTGGCGGCGGTTTCGCGGCAAGAACCGCTGAGCAAACGCAGATGTTCGGCCTGGATGAGTTCGCCGTGGGTTACAATGGTGGCATATTCCAGACGGTTACGCAATTCCCGCACATTTCCGGGCCAGTCGTGGACCATCAGGCATTCGAGCGCAGCCTTCGACAGTCCGGGAAGGGATTTGCCCTGATGATGGCGAAAATCATTCAGAAACTGATCGGCGAATTGCGGGATATCCTCTCGTCTTTCGCGCAATGGGGGAATTGTCAGGGGAAAGACATTCAGGCGGTGGAACAGATCCGATCGGAACCGCCCCTGTTGGATATTTTTTTCCAGATTGCGATGGGTGGCGACAATGACCCGAAAATCAGCCGCCTCCGGAATGTCGGACCCGACTTTTTCAAATACACGCTGCTCAAGCAGTCGCAACAGTTTGGCCTGAAGCACCATCGGCATATCGCCGATTTCATCCAGAAACAGCGTTCCCCGCCGGGCCCGCCGGCATTTGCCTTCCCGCTCCCGGTCCGCACCGGTGAATGCCCCTTTGACATGACCGAACAATTCGCTTTCCAGAAGTGTTTCGGGAATGGCCGCACAATTAACAGCCACAAAAGCGGCCGGACTGCATCCGGAAGCCATATGAATGGCCCGCGCCAGCACTTCCTTGCCGACACCGCTTTCCCCGTATATGGCCACGGTCGTAGTAGGGGAATCGGCCACCAACCGGGCGGCTTTCAAAACAGCCCCCATGGTTGCAGAAAGGCTCGTCAAATTCTGGAAACTGAAGTGACTATGCAGTTCGGCAACCATTCGATCATGGTTATATCGCAGTGAAGCACTTTCCAGATGCCGGGAAACCAGCAGGATCAACTCATCCCGGTGAATGGGTTTGAGGAGATAATCATTGGCTCCCTGTTTCATCGCCTTGACTGCATTGTCGATACTGCCATGAGCCGTCAGAATCAGAAAGGGTAAAACCGGAAACTGTTCCCGGACCTTCTGGAGCAAGGCAAGCCCATCCATCCCCGGCATGATCAGATCGGAAAGCACCAAATCCACCTCTCCCGCAGACAGAACCGCCAATGCCGCCGTTCCATCGGCCACACAGGTAGTTTTATAACCGGCTGGTTCCAGATAGCTCTGCACCATAAACCGAAAGCTCTGCTTGTCTTCGACGACCAGGACATGGGCGGTGTAAGTCACGGTGTTTCCTCCAATAGCGGTTTGGCTTGCAGAAAAACGGAACAGGCGGCCCGCAGGGAATCGGCTGCATCCTTGAGTTCCTGAATCGACGCCGTTGCGGCGTAGCGGTTCAACCAGGCTGCCTGCATCCGGGGTTGCGGCAGTCGCAAATGGCCGCACAGACCTTTCATGGTGTGGGTGGCATCTTCCACCTCGGGCCGATCTCCGCAACAAACGGCCTGGTCCAGGCGATCGAGTTCTTCGGCAATATCTTTCACGAGCATATTCTGATATACATCCAGCCGATCGGCATCGACTGCCAGGTCCGCCATGGTCGCCGCACTCAGGATATATCGTTGGGCGTCATCCCCCTGAAAACTTCCCGATGCACCATATTCGGCCAATGCGGACGCCAGCATCATCGGATCGAGGGGTTTACACAACACGCTGTTGATACCGGCCTCCAGGCACCGTTGTCGGGTATTTTCCGAGATATCCGCAGTCAGCGCAATGATGGGCATCGTTGGGACGGATCGTTCCGATTCCATCCGGCGAAGATGAACGGCCAGCTCGATCCCGTCCATATCCGG
>CAYQKZ010000214.1:0-6108 GCA_964418135.1 uncultured Desulfobacterales bacterium | reverse complement strand
TATATTCCGAAAGAAACATCCGTGCGGATGCTGCATTTTCCAATGACCAAAGAAAGGGAAGAAACCAGCACCGCATGGAAAACCAATGCGGAAATCATCATTTCGGAGCTGGAACAGGGAAAAGATGCGGCATTTTTAACGCTTGGCGATCCCATGACGTATTCGACCTATGGATATATTTTGAAAAATATCCAGAAGATCGCCCCCCACATTCCGATCACGACCATCCCCGGCATCACCTCGTATCAGGCGGCTGCCGCCTGCATCAATACACCGTTGGTGGAAGGCGAAGAATGTCTGCTGGTGGTTTCCGGGGTCAATGGCGGGGATCGTCTGCGTCAGATGACGATCAAGCCGGAAAATGTCGTTTTCATGAAGGCCTACCGAAACGTCAAGGACATCAATGCCGCGCTGAACGGCGACAGCGGATTCACCCAATGTATCGGCATCTCCAATTGCAGTCTGCCGACGCAAAAAATTTACCCGGACACGCGGGAATTCAATGACCGCATGCCGGAATACTGGACCCTGATCATTGCCAAGCAATCCAACAGCCATGCGTAAAGCCAGGCAGATTCCCTATACATCCCTTGCGGTGTCTCTGCTGTTTTCCATCACACTGGTGATTTTCAGTATTCATGGATTGCACGCCGTCAGCCGCACCCATGTCTTCTCCAAGCTGGTCTGGCCGCTGATCCGCCTGATACTGGCCATCGGCGCAGGACTGGTGGCCGGAGAAATCATCGAAGCCGCGGGATGGACCCGCAAACTGGCTGTCATCACCGGCCCGTTGTTTCGGTTCGGGCGTCTCGGACACCATTGCAGTGTGGCCTTCACCACGGCTTTCGTCTCCGGTGTGGCTTCCAATGCCATGCTTCAGGATTTTTACAAAGATCGAAAAATCAGCAAAACGCAGTTGTACCTGACGAATTTAGCCAATCAGCTTCCCGCATTTTTCGTGCATCTGCCAACGACGTTTTTCATGGTGGTTCCGATTACCCGCTGGGCTGGAATCCTGTACTTCCTGCTGAATTTCATTGCCGCCATCCTCCGGATGGTCATCGTGCTGATTTACGGACATGTCCGGCTGCCGCAGGAGCCCATCGCTCAGGAAGATGCAGTATCGTCTGCATCAGCGCAGGCATCGAAGGATTTCAAAACGATTTTACAGAAACTCCGGCAGAAATTTCCCGGCAGACTCACCCGGATGGTGGTTTATGTCATCCCGATATATGTTATCGTTTTCATTCTAAATTCGATGAACGTTTTCGACATGACGCGCGACTGGCTGGCGCGGTTCATCACCACATCCTTCATTCCCATGGAGTCTCTGTCTCTGGTCGTGCTGAGCTTTACGGCCGAGTTTGCCTCCGGATTCGCGGCTGCCGGCGCATTGATGGATGCCGGGGTCATCACCACCCAGCAGACGGTGCTGGCGCTTCTGATCGGCAATGTCATCGCAGCCCCGATCCGCACGCTCCGGCATCAGGTGCCCTGGTATGTCGGGGTTTTCTCTCCCCGCATGGGGCTGGAACTGCTGCTTATGGGGCAGGGATTCCGGATCGTTAGCGTAATCATAGTGGGCTTTTTGTACTATATTCTGATTTGAATACAAACTCACCTTCAGTGAAAGAGCCATCCACGCACCTTAAATCCGGATTCACCACCGGAACCGCGGCAGCCGCAGCGGCCAAAGCCGCAGCGATCCAGCTTGTCTCCGGCTGCGCGCCCGATGCTGTCGATATCCGGCTGCTGACCGGGGACAGCATCCGGATTCCGGTTCATTGCTGCCGGTTGATATCCGGCTGCCAGGCTGTCGCAACGGTCATCAAGGATGCCGGAGACGATCCGGATGTCACCCATGGTGCGGAAATCGGTGCAATTGTCACACGCGGTCGTAAGTCCAATGATTTTCCAGGACAGGAAAAGGGCGGTGAACAATCCCCTGACATGGTAATCATCGGGGGGGAAGGCGTCGGGCAGGTGACACTGCCGGGGCTTGAAATTCCGCCGGGGCAGGCCGCCATCAATCTCGGACCCCGGAAAATGATCGGTCAGGCCATTGAAGATGTACTGGACGTTCGGTTTGTCGATGACAAAATAACGGTTGAAATCTTCGTGCCAGAAGGAAGGCGTCTGGCCGAAAAAACCATGAACGCACGCCTCGGTATTCTGGGTGGAATTTCCATACTGGGAACCACCGGTATTGTCCGGCCCATGTCTCATGAAGCCTATGTGGCGACCATTGCCTCATCCCTGTCGGTAGCCCGAGCCGCCGGCTGTTCGCAGGTGGTTCTGACCACCGGCCGAAGAAGCGAGCGATTCGCCCAATCCGTATTTCCGGACTTGCCGGAGCTTGGGTTCATTCAGATCGGCGATTTTTTCAAACTTGCTCTGCAAGCCGCATCTTCAAACGGGTTTACCCGGATCACCCTGGCGGTTCTGTTCGGAAAAGCGGTTAAAATGGCCCAGGGGTTCGCCCATACCCATGCCGCCAAATCCGATCTCTCCTTAGCCGTTCTGTCCGAATGGGCCATGGCGGTAACCCATGATCAAGAATTCAGCCAGCGCCTCGGCTTAGCCCATACAGCCCGTGAAGCATTGTCCATGATCATAGAATCTCATCCGGTCATGGTGTCCGATGTCGGCAGGCGCATGCTGCTGTCTGCCAGAGGGTTTGCCGGGGCGAATATTTTACTTCAGTCAGTGATTTTTGACTATACCGGTAAGGTACTGTATATTTCCGAATGATGCATTCTGTATACAACATATCAATCGAAACCTGAGTTTATGAGCGATCCCATTTCATCGAACCCCAATAAAGTCATTGTCATCGGCATGGGACTGTCTCCGGATGACCTGACGCCGAAGCAGTTGGATATCATCCGTCGGGCCGATATCCTGATAGCCGGCAGTCGCCATCTGGCCTGCTTCAAAGATCATCCCGGAATCCAAAAGAAAATTAGCCGGGATATCTCGGAATTGATGACATATATCGGCCTGCATTATCAGCGCAACCAGATTGTCGTGCTGGCTTCGGGAGACCCCCTCTTTTACGGGATCGGAGCCCATATCATCGCGGCACTGGGTGCGGATATTGTAGAGATACTTCCCAATGTTTCTTCGGTTGCAGCGGCTTTTGCCCGAATCAAGGAGCCGTGGCAGAATGCCGGAGTGATCAGCATGCACGGCAAAAAAGCGGAAAACGCGCTTTTGGCAACAGCGGCAAAATCACCTCTCGTGGCGGTGTTGACCGACCCGGTTCGAAATCCTGCCTGGATCGGCAGACTGCTGCACCGTCACAACCTGCAAGACATGCAAATCTGTGTTCTGGAACAACTGGGCACAGCGGCAGAAAAAATATCCTGGCATTCCCCGGAAGAAATCGTGGAAAAAACATTTTCCGAACCCAACATCGTTATCCTCAAACGACGTACCGTTTCAGATGTTCCAGCCAGCCTTCATGTCGGCATGCCCGACGATGCCTACGAACATGAAAACGGACTCATCACCAAATCGGAAATCCGGGCGGTCAGCCTCGCCAGACTGAAACTCCTTCCCCATCATGTCCTGTGGGATTTGGGAGCGGGAAGCGGGTCTATCGGCATCGAAGCATCTTTGCTGGTACCCGGCGGAAAAATCGTGGCCATCGAAAAACATCCGGAGCGCATCCGGAACATCGAACAAAACCGGCTGAAACATGGCGTCCGAAACATGGAAATCCGGCAGGCCGTCCTTCCGGACGGGCTCGATGGGCTGCCGGCACCGAATCGCATTTTTATCGGCGGCGGGGGCAGGCATCTTGCGGCCATCATCCAAAAAGCAGCCGGTTATTTGCAGCCGGACGGCATCATTGTTCTGAACACCGTTCTGATCGACAATCTGACCACAGCCTTGTCCACATTGACTGAGCTGGGTTTTACGACCGAAACCGTTCAAATTCAGATCAACCGCTGCAAGAAAATGCCCTGGAGCCTGCGGTTCGACGCCCAGAATCCGGTGTGGATCATCTCAGGAACACGACAGAGGGGATGACGATCGCGTCATGCCTTTATTTTCACCTGCGGACATCGGCAGTCCGCAGTTCAATACAATGGAGGATATTTTCGTGCAATCCGCTTCAACAGTTCGATTTCCGGTTCAATTCGTCGGTGCCGGACCGGGTGATCCCGATCTGATCACAGTCAAAGGTCAGACAGCGCTGATGACGGCCGACACCGTTATCTATGCCGGATCGCTGGTTCCCGAAGCCTTGCTGAAATGGACCCGGCCGGAAACCCTTTCGATCGACAGCGCGTCTCTGAACCTCGATCAAATCATCGATATCATCGCCTCCCACTGGAATGCCGGAAATCGCGTGGTCCGTCTGCATACCGGAGATCCCAGCCTTTATGGCGCCATTTTCGAACAAATGGCCGCGCTCGATGCCAGGAACATCCCGTTTGCCGTGGTTCCCGGTGTGACAGCGGCTTTTGCCGCCGCTGCCGCCATGGGGCTGGAATATACGCTTCCGGAAATTTCCCAGACCTTGATTCTGACACGAATGGCCGGCCGGACACCGGTCCCGGAACTGGAAAGCCTGGAAACCCTGGCCGCGCATCAGGCCTCCATGGCCGTTTATCTCAGCATTTCCCTGATCGATGAAGTACAGAAGACGCTGTCCAGCGCATACGGTATGGATGCCCCCTGTGCAATCGCCTATAAAGTCAGTCATCCTGACGAGCGAATTTTATATACACGGATCGGCCAACTTTCTGAAACCGTCCGGCGGGAAAATATCACCCGGCAGGCGCTGATCATTGTCGGCAAAGTACTCGATGTCTCATTGAGCAGTCTGACGCACCGTTCCAAACTCTATGACAAAGCCTTCACGCACGGATTCCGTGAAAAAGAGACGTCGTGACCCCGCCTGATCCATCACAACTAGCTATCTGGGCCGTCACCCCCAGCGGACTTTCTCTGGCACTGAAACTAAGCGATGCATTCCCCGGAACCCTGCATGTTCCCGAAAGCCTCATGTCCTGCCCGGCCCCGTATTTTTCGTTTTCCCGGCTGGCGGACTGTGTCAAGGATCGCTTTTCTTTGTTTAAATCGCATGTGTTCATCATGTCCACCGGCATCGTGGTGCGGGTGATCTCCCCCTGCATTGTCTCGAAAACTACGGATCCAGCCGTCGTGGTGCTGGACGAAAAAGGCAGGCATGTCATCAGCCTGCTTTCCGGCCACATCGGCGGCGCCAATCGCCTGGCAGCGGCCATTGCCGACAAGCTTCAGGCAACCGCCGTCATCACGACGGCAACGGATCTGCATCAGGTACCCGCCATCGATGTCATGGCCGTCGATAACGGTCTGGCCATCGAAAACCCGGAAGCCATCAAAACCATCAGCATGGCGTTTTTGAATCATGAGCCGGTGTATCTCTTCGATCCCTATCACCGGCTGAATGCGGTATCAGCGGTTTTTCACAAAATCGTTTCGAAAGATTTTTTCAGTCCGACCGCCTGTGACCTTCGGAAAGAGTATTCACCGGTTGTTATCGTGGATGACCGCCGGATGGATTTTCCGGAAAAGAGTCTGATCCTGCGGCCCGCATCCCTGATCGCCGGAATAGGCTGCAACCGCAACACGAATGCCGATGAAATCCGTGAATTCCTGCTGCATAAAATGGAGCGATTCTCGCTATCGGTAAACAGCCTGTGCGGTATTGCCACAATCGATATCAAATCCGACGAAATCGGGCTTCTGGAAGCAGCCCGAAATCTCAAGCTTCCCATCCGATTTTTCGCGAGAACGGAATTGTCCGGTATCACGAGTCCGAACCCCTCTGAAATCGTCAACCACCACATAGGAGTACCCAGCGTATGCGAAGCTGCAGCCATTCTGGCATCGAACAAGGGGGAACTGATCGTTCCCAAGCAGATCAGCCCGAATGTCACCTTAGCCATTGCCCGAATCGCCTTTTCGTAGTCGGCGTGGGGCCCGGCAGTCCGGATCATCTCTCCAAACGGGCCCATGACGTTCTGGAGACCGTTGATACGGTTGCCGGATACACGATGTATCTCGATCTGATCCGACCGCTGATTCAGGGCAAATACATCATCAGCTCCA
>CAYQKZ010000213.1:3185-6157 GCA_964418135.1 uncultured Desulfobacterales bacterium | reverse complement strand
GAGCGGTTTCCTCTATTTTACTTTTCAGGCCCCGGCTGGAAAGATACGCATACAAAACAGTACCCGTGCGGCCGATACCCAAACGGCAATGGATCAGGACTTTTTTGTTCTGACGGATGATATCGTCCATCCATGCCATGGCACTGTCCAGGTCGGAGATGTCGGGAGTTTTCTCATCATGAATCGGCAGATAGTGAACTGCAAAGCCCTGTTGTGATTCAATCTCGTGAAGGTCGCAATATTCGGCACAGAGATTGAGAATGGCGTCGATGCCGCCGGCCTTGATGATATTCATCGCTTCGTAAGACAAGGGTGCGCCGGCAACCGCAAGATGATCGGTGACCCAACTGATTTCATAGCCCGATTTGGACAAAATGAAAAAGTCCTCTTTTCCTGTGCAGTTATCCGATAACCCAACCCGCCGATCGGTTGATTCTCTACCGGCGGAGATGATACCATAACACCCGTATCACACAAGAATTTCTTTGCGATATTTGCATCTTTATGTGCCCACGGGAGGTGGTGACAGATGTAACAAACTTAATCACATTTGCCGTATCGACGGATATCGTGATTGCACCCCGGAACAGCCTGTGGATCACGAGCGACAATCGGCCCGTTTTGGGGCGAAGTCGGCTCTGTCCAGAGAAAACGCTTGATTTTGGCAAGCCATCAACGTAACTTGCCAAGATAATACGTAGCATTGAGTCCGGTGTGTTGTGTGTTCCGGAGACATTCTGGCTTTTATAGACATTCAGAAAAATGATTTCGCTGCACTATCGGTCGGGAATGGCCGAAAAAAGGCCTATTCCCTCCCTGCTGCCATGCGAAATGAATTTTTTGAAAGTCTATAGCGAAAAAACGGTGAACAAAAGATGAATTGTCTGAATGAGAGAAAGATCAGAATCATGCTGGGACAGGAGTATGAAATGCAGGCAACCGAGACCCAGATTCTGGAACTGATCCTTAAAGGCGAAGGACTCTCTATCGAGTTCAAAACCTGCCGGAATCAGCTTAACCGGGACGTCTATGAAACGGTTTGCGCCTTTCTGAACCGGCATGGTGGCACTTTGCTGCTTGGAGTTCTGGATTCAGGCGAAATCCAGGGAATTGAGCCTGAGTCTGTGACACAAATCTGTAAAGACTTCATCACAGCCATCAATAACCCCCAGAAAATCACCCCACCCACTTATCTATCTGTGGATGAGGTCACGGTTGCCGGAAAATCTCTGCTTCGCATTTTTGTTCCGGAGAGTTCACAGGTTCATCGTTGCAATGGCCGTATCTACGACCGTAACGAGGACTGCGACATAGATATTACCGACCACACAGCCCAAGTGGCCCATCTGTACCAGCGAAAGCAGGCGACCTATAGCGAAAACAGGGTGTTTCCCCATATACAGGTTGGTGACCTTCGCGCGGAACTGATCGAAAAATGCCGAAATTATGTTCGTATCAATCGAAACGGCCACCCCTGGGCGGAAATGGACGATCTGCAACTGCTCAAAAGCGCCCAATTGTATCAGGCAGACCCTGAAACCGGCAGACTTGGTGTAACCCTGGCTGGCGTCATGTTGTTCGGTACCGATTTGCTGATTCTGCAGGTCTGTCCAGCTCATCGCACCGACCTGATTCTTCGCAAGGTCAATGTAGACCGCTACGATGACCGTGATCTGGTACGCACCAATCTCATCGACAGCTATGACCGGATTCTCGCCTTTATCGGGAAGCACCTGTCGGATCCATTTTATCTGGAAGGAATCGAGCGGAGAAGTCTGCGCGATATCATTTTCCGCGAAGTCGCTTCCAACTTACTCATTCACCGTGAATATGCCAGCGGCGTGCCCGCCCGTCTGGTCATTGAATACCGCAAGGTGACCACTTACAACGCCAATCGTCCGCATGGGTTTGGCGTCCTCAACCCGGAGACTTCAACACCATTCCCTAAAAACCCAACCCTCGGCGCTTTTTTCAGGGAAGTCGACCGGGCTGACGAACTCGGCTCGGGTATGCGTAACATGATGCTGCATGGCAAGAAATATGGCGGATCAGACCCACAATTGATCGAAGGCGATGTGTTCCGCATGATCATCAGCGTTCCAGAATTTAGCCATAACCATTCGAAAATTCGAAAAATACAGCAAATCGCAGAGCAGATCATTGTGCGGGATGTACTCCCAGTCGAGGCCCCAGTCGAGGCCCCAGTCGAGGCCCCAGTCGAGGCCCCAGTCGAACTTACGATCACTGACAAAAATATCTTGAACACTTTGTCGGCAGAACCTCTTGGACGCAGCGCTTTGCTCAAGGAGCTTGGATATAGTCAACGAACCGGAAATTTTAAAAAAGCAATAGAGAAACTTCTGATATCCGGTTTAATTGAATTGACCATTCCAGAAAAACCAAACAGCCGTTTACAAAAATACCGGCTGACCGGAAAGGGTAAACACTTGGTTCCAGGGCGTCTTTCCTGACCGCGAATGGCCCGGGTTCTGCCGGAATTTGTGGTCATATTCTCCACCCAACGGTCTGAATCCGACGAAAAACACCTCTATGGGCTGGAAGATGAGCTGTTGATCTGGAAATTGACGATTCTCTGATGACCGTTTTCTACGATCGTCACGACATCGAAACAGGTAACCGAATCGGCCTTGGTCCATAACCCCACGAAACCGTTCAGGGGTCTTTCCGCTGTGTACTCGATCAACAACACATCATTCAGGTAGCCTTTCAGCGTGTGCCCGGAAATCTCGGCCTTGATCCGATACCAGCCGCCAGTCTCGATTTTCTGGTGGACCGTTGCCCGCTGAAACCGTTTGTCATGGATGAATTCGAAGAGATTGAAATTGTCTTCGAGGGCATTGATCCGCAGGACAAAGTAGTTGCCGACATTCATCAGCCCGAACACCAGGCCGCCGGCCCGGTCGATACTTCCGGAAACCGGTTGGACATCGACCTGAACCACAGCATCGGAA
>CAYQKZ010000213.1:0-3085 GCA_964418135.1 uncultured Desulfobacterales bacterium | reverse complement strand
TCAGGTTGGCTTCCAGAATATCCCCGGTAGCAACCACCGAAAAGCCGAGACGCCCAAGCACTTCAGAGAGAAAATGAATGCGCATGGTTCGGCCGTAATACGCGCCGGCACCGCCGGCAAATTGCAGAGCAATGTAATTGTGATTCACGTCCTCCCCGCAGAACGTGTCCACATTGGCATAATGGTAGCCGAATTTGGCGCTCAGATTGAGATATTCCCTGGAGAGAACGGCAAAACTGTCGCCTCCCGGCATTCCGCCGCCGATCTCGGATGTGGCGCTCGATGCCATGAGTGTCATGAGATTGCCGAACCCAAAATTGACGGTGCCCGACCAGGAAATGCCCGGATGAGTGAATCCGCGCCACATCGCTTTCATGGGCACGGATTCGAAATCGTAGGGGGTGATCGTTTCGCAGGTGGTCAGCCCCGGTTTCAGTCCGCCGTCCAGATCGATGCAATAAAGAGACAGCGGGAAATTGGCCGTGAGCTTGACCGCTGTAGCATCTTTTTTATCCTGTCCGGAAAGGCCGAACATCTCTTTCATGGCGTTTTCGTGCGCAAACCGGATGATATCGTGAAAAGTTCTGCAGCCTTCCGGAGAAAATGACGGATGTTTCGGATCGATCAGATTCAACGGCGAAATGTTGTCCAGAACAGCCTTCATCCAGCGGTGTACCGGGCTTTCATAGATAAAAGACTTCATGGGCTTGATGCTGTCAGACAGTTCCGGAACCCTCCCCTGATAAATGGTAGCGGTTTTGCCTTCTGAAAGAAGCATCGGATGATCGGGAAAAACCGGCTGCATCGCTTTTGCAGCGGTTTCTGCCGCCACAAGTCCGAGATGTCTGGATTGAATGAAAAAAAAAGCTGTTTGCTGATCGATCCGGATGCAGGCATCAGATAATTCAGTATATTTTCCTTTGGAGATGCCATTGAGCGCATCGATCAACTGTTGGGTGGATGCCAGTATTTCCCCATATTTTATTTCGACCGATTTCATGGTGAAGGCCCTGCCACCGTAATAAGTCTGCTCCAGTTCGGCGATGATGTTCAGCGCATGCCGGTTCTGGGTGAGGAACTCTTTGAAATAGCGGTATGTTTCAGCGATCTTCCCATCCACATTGACCAGAAGATCACACGTCTCTTTTTTAAGCTTCCACATCCTTTCCGAAACCTCCATACAAAATTGTTATGTTATTGACTTGTCAATATTTTCTAAATATCATACATCGTAACGTCGGAATCATTTCGAATATCTGGCCGGGTCGTTGAATATTTTTTGGGGGGAGCCATGAGCCTATACGAACAAGATTTTTATCAGTGGACGCAGGAACAGGCGGCTTTGTTGAAAGCCGGGGCGCTGTCGCAGCTTGATATGGCAAACTTGATAGAGGAAGTGGAAAGCATGGGCAGAAGCCAAAAAAAAGAGCTTTCGAGCCGGTTGAGTGTTCTGATAACGCATTTGCTGAAATGGGAATTTCAACCCGAATATCAATCAAGAAGCTGGAAATCAACAATTGTCACACAACGAAAGGAAATCAAAAGGCTATTGAAATACAATCCTGGGTTGAAAAATTTTGATATCGAAATGATAGCGGAAGCTTATCAGGATGCTGTTGAAATCGCATCTGTAGAAACAGGTTTACCCGAATCGATATTCCCTGAAAGCTGTCCGTACAGTTGCGATCAGATTATGGGTGAGCGGTAATTTTCAGTTCGGGGGAATCGTCCGGGCCTCATGAACCTGAAATTAGGCCGAAATCCTGACGGGCCTTACCCATTATACTGCGGATACCGGCAAGAATACCGTGAACGTCGATCCCTGCATCGGTTCGCTTTTAACCTGGATGCTTCCTCCGAGTTCTTCAAGAAGTCCTTTGACGATGGGAAGGCCCAGACCTGTGCCGGTGATGAATCGGGTCTTTTCGTTCTTGACCCGGTAAAACTGCTTGAAAATATTTTCGATGTCTTTGGCATCGATGCCAAACCCGGTATCGCTGACATCTGTCCGGATTGCTTCCGGCGTCAGGCTGATCTTGACTTCGATCGTGCCGCCATCCGGCGTGTAGTTGATGGCGTTTGCAATCAGGTTGCCGAAGATGCTTTCCAGAGCCCTGGGGTCGGCTGAAATCATGGGGATTGTTTCACCCGAATGAACCATGTGCAGTTTCTGATTTTTTGAATTGGCACGGGTTTCCATAAATTCCACGATGCTTTTCAGAAGTTCATCCAGTTTGACCGGCTTGCACTCGATGCACACATTGCCGGCCTCGATCCGTGACAGATCCAGCAGATCCCCGATCAGGGAAATCAATCCTTGTGTTTTTTCCTTGGCCCGCGACAAGAGATATTGATCGCGGGAGGATTCTTTTTCCACCATATCTTTGAGAACCAGCGCCAACTGTTCGTGAATGGTGGACAGCGGAGATCGCAGTTCATGAGATACCTTGGCCACAAATTCAGATTTCAGGCGGTCGAGTACCTTCATGGCCGTGATGTCCACCAGATTGACGACAGCCCCCAGACATTCGCCGCCGTCACCCAGAACCGGCCTTCCGGAGGCCATCAGGTATTTTTCGCCAGTCGTCGTAAATTCGTAAGTTGCCGGAAGGGAGGGATCGTTTCCAGCGGAAATGTCTTTGACCATCTGGCAAAATGCTTTGTCCTGAATGCAGGTTTCAATGGGCTGTCCTGCCGCCGTATCCTCTTCAATCCCCATCAGCCACTGAAAAGCCGGGTTCATCAGCGCCACCTGTCCCTGGACATTGGTTACGAGAACACCGTTTGGCAGTGATTCCACAATGGTGCGAATCCGGCTTTTTTCCGTGTCCAGATCTGCTAAATTCCGCTGCCGCTCCAGGGATAGTCTTTCAGCTTCTTCAGAAAGCCGAATCCGCTCTCTGGCGCGATTGATGACAATCCGCAGTTGGTCGGGCTGAAAAGGTTTGGGGATAAAGTCGTATGCCCCCTGCTTCATGGCTTCGATGGCGGTTTCGAGTGTGGCATAACCGGTAATGATGATAACCAGAATTTCAGGATTCAGCCGTTGGATATGACCCAGCACTTCCATACCGTCCATACCCGG
>CAYQKZ010000212.1:0-6175 GCA_964418135.1 uncultured Desulfobacterales bacterium | reverse complement strand
TTAAATGGGGCCTTACGATCGCTGCATCCGGACAAAAAACGGATTTCTTGCCGGAACCAGACACTAAATTCAGTGACTGTTTCGAACAACGGTTCAGAGCGTTTACATTTGTTCGTGAGGGCTCCGGCATTTTTGAAACCGATAGACGGCTTGCAGAGAGCGCTATTCATCTGCTTGCCAATTTCAGCAGACCGGAAGAGCGATATTTACAAAAAGCCTCGGAATACCGAACCATTTCTCTCGATTTTTCAGCGGTGATAAGCCTGTCTGACAAAGGCGCAACGGTTTTTTGCGCCGGCAACGTCAATCAGAACAAATCGTATCTGAACGATCATTTTCAAAAACGATATTATTTCCTGTACCTGCTGGCACTGCACCTGCAAGCGCTGAAACGGAAGATATCTCTTCAGCAACCAGAAAATCATCAACAGATATTGGAAGCCACTGAATGGGTTCAGCATTTCAGGAATTTTCCTTTCAACAGCGCCTGCCAGAAAGAATACATGAACCAATTTCTCGATACCCTGGCCGGTGAAATGGGGGTGCTGAAAAACAGTTTTTTCAAGTAGCCCAGATAAATCCAAGATACACCTTCCTAAAAATTGTCTTTATGATGATCCCCCCTCTTGCTTCTTCTTCAGCCTTATACGCTTAGAAACCATACTGTCAACGGTCATAATCTACACTTTTGCTCCCCCGACCCTCCTCTTATTGTGGGATGATAAAAGAAAAATGTCACATGATGCCGCGCGCATTCGACTATATCTGTACTTTCAGCAATCGCCATCTGCATTTTTCATCCGCCCTGTACCCAGGGGGCTACGCTTAACGATCATGCGATCAAATGGAGGCACATATGAGCAACCAAGCCAGTTCACTAAAAGTAATTGCAAGTATTACCAGTATCGCAGTCAGCGTTGTGGGAATTCCGGTGGAAGCCGCCGCGGCTTCAACCATCATTCTTTCGGTGGGTGGCGCACTGGCTATCGGTTTGATCGGTTACGGTCTGATGAATTTGATCACGTCGGATAACGACAAATAGTTTGATTTCAACCCGGTTACTCGCCGCACGGAGAAAACCCTGAGCCGTTACAACGAAAGGGCCCCTGCCATGAATGCATCACTATCGATACCGGCAAAACCGTCAACAGTGGACTACACGCTGCTGCTGACCCGTCTGGAACAGGAAATCATTCAGGGAAATGATCCGGAGCGATGCCTGCGGATTCTCCGACAGCAAAAGACATGGGAGAGTCTGTCGCCGGAGTTTCAACTGAAATGGGCGCATCTGGCCCAGATGAGCGGTGAGATCAGCGTGACCCTCGATGTCTATAGGCATCTGAATCAAACTTGCCCGAACCTGACCGCCGCCTGGACCGAACATGTTGAGCTGCTGTCCATTCTGGATCGCAGACAGGAAGCAGCCGGCATTCTGGCTGCGGCCCGGCTGCATTTGAATGCGGATCAGTATCAGCAATGCATAGGGCTCTGCAAGGGGGTTGCCGCCGAACGAAAAGACAGCGACATTTCCGCGGCATCCGCACCCTTTGAAACCATGCGCACCCGGCAACAGGCCATCGAGCGGTATATGGATCTTTTTTGCGGCAGAGAAGACTGTTTTGCCCGGCAGTGGGTGGAAAAATCCGAACAGAAGCAGGGGTATGTGCCGGTCAAGCACCCCATGACGCCAAAAGATGTGGAAGACCATATCGGCGGCCGGCTGACGTACGGCATTTATCTCTTACGATCCGATTCGCTCATCAAAACCGCTGTTCTCGATGTTGACCTTGTTCAGAAATTCCGCGGGGCCAAACTCAAAGCCGAGGAGAGCCAGCGGATTTATCGCGAACGGGATTACCTGATAAGACGCATCATCGAACTCTCCGATTCTGCAGGAATGCATCCGGTAACGGAATTCAGCGGCGGCAAGGGGTATCACTTCTGGTACTGCTTCGATGCACCGGTTCGAGCGACACTGGCCAGAAACGCCCTGGAGAAAATCCGCAAAGCTGTTTCCGGAGACCTGTCGGCATTTAACCTCGAAGTCTTCCCCAAGCAGGATCAGTTATCCGGCAAAGGGTTCGGGAACCTGGTCAAACTGCCGCTCGGTATCCATCGTGTTTCCGGCAAACCCTCCTGGTTCATCGATTGCCGGGAGCGAACACCGGAGGCCCAACTGGCGTTTGTCTGCCAGATCAAGCCGATTCCGGCCGCTGTACTCGATGCGCTTCCGGAGCCATCCCCGTCCGACCCGGTCATTTTGCATCCCCGGTTCCGGGAATGGGCCGAATCTTATCCGGAACTCTACCGGCTGGAGCAGTGCTGCCCGCCCCTGGCCCAGATCATGACTGCCTGCCGAAACCGCAGCAGCTTGTCTATCCGGGAAGAAAAAGTGATCTTTCAAACGGTGGGGTTTTTATCACGAAAAAGGACCCTGATACACCTTCTCATGGCCGATTTGCCGGATTACAACCCGCACCTGACCGATTACAAACTGAGCCAGTTGAGGGGAACGCCTCTGGGATGTGCGCGCATTCATTCCCTGCTGGGTTTTACCGGAGACATGTGCCGGTTCGATAAAGCAAATTCGTATCCACACCCCTTGCTGCATCTGAAAGAAGAACAGTTTCAGGCGGAACCAAAATCCGAAAAAACGGAAAATCTTCAGAGTGCCCTGGAAAGTCTGAAGCTATCGATTATGATGGTGCAGCATTTTCTTTAACACGGAGAACACAACACATGACAGAAGCACTGTATGTTCTGGAATCCGGAAGCTACCTGCGACGGGTCGGGGAATCTCTGAAAGTGTTCAATGGAGATACTGCCATTGCTGAAGTACCTGCCGACGGTCTGAAAAAACTGATCCTTGTCGGCCACGCTTCCTTGTCTGGCGCGGTGCTGGATTTATTGATCCGCAAACGTGTGGAAACCGTGTTTCTGACACCGACCGGCAGATATCGCACCCGGTTGGCCATCGATGAACATCGTCATGTTTCCCTTCGGATGAACCAGTACCTGAAACTGAGCGACAAAGCCTTCTCCTCCCGCCTGGCAGGATGTCTGGTAAAAGGAAAGATTGAAAACATGTATCGCCTGCTGCTTCTGCGCGCCAGGCAATACGAGGCGGAGCCGCTAAAAATTGCTGCCATCAAGATGAAATCCCTGAGCGGATGTATCCAGGATCACTCCGCGACGGATTATATCCGCGGCATCGAAGGGGCGACCGGAAACATTTATTTCAACGCATTTCCGAAATTGATCGTCAATGACGAATTTTCTTTCAAGGGCAGAAATCGCCGCCCCCCGCTGGACCCGGTGAATGCGATGCTGTCTTTTGTTTACACCCTGCTGACAAACGAGGTGCTGTCCGCCATCAAAACCTGCGGACTGGACCCGTATCTGGGTTCGCTTCATGAAATCAGCTACGGCCGGCCGTCTCTGGCCTGCGACCTGGTGGAGGAATATCGCACGTATCTGGGAGATCGACTGGTACTGGGCCTGATCAACAAACGGCTGGTAAGGCCGGATGATTTCATTTACCGGCCATCTGCGCCGAAGGAATATGTAGACGAAGATGATATGAAATCGCAGCGGCCGGTAGAAATGAAGCCCACCATGAACCGGACATTTATCGCCGCTTATGAGAGCATGATGAACCGCAGCATCCAGTATCCGCCGCTGAATAAATCCATCAATTACCGGTGGCTGATTTATCAGCAAGTGAAAAGTTTCGGGCAGTCTCTGGAAAACCCGGAGCTCACGTATCAGCCGTTTATCTGGGAAATGTAATATAGCCATGTTCTATCTCGTATGTTTCGACATCGTAGACAACCGAATACGCTACCGCGTCGTCAAAATATTGAAAAAATACGGCTACCGGGTTCAGAAATCGGTATTTGAATGCCCGAACCTGACGGAAAAGCAATTCCTGAAGATGAAGCATCGCATTGAAGATACCATCAACGGAATCGAGGATACCGTCAGATATTATTTTCTGTCGAGAGATTGCATCTGGAGGATGGAAAAATCGGGCATTGGGGAAGCACCGTGTGTTGACCGTTTTCAGGTAATTTAAGAAGACAGATATTCTTGAAATTATTATCTTAAAGCCTTTCGTATGAACAGAAGCAAAGGGGAGAAGCAGGTTGTGACTGTTTAAAGGATATGTGCTGAATCTGAAAAAATGTCACATTAGAGCGATTGCCTTCGACAATGAGTATAACAACTCAAAACATATAAGTTAACAAGGAGGCCACCATGGGCGAAGCCGCTACGATCATCAATACTGCACCAGATCAAAACATGTTGGAACCGGTCGATGCCATTACCGGAGATGAATTCATCGCTTTAGAAGACCTCAACACGGTCAAGACCGAAGTTCTGCAAACCTATTCCCGCCAGGTCGTCTCTGAAATCGCGGAACTGCAGCGCGACAATCGATGGGAAGATATCCTGTCTCTTTTTTATCCGCTGGAATCCAAGTTGCCGGATCTGGTTGAAAAAAAGCTTGACACCGAAATCCGGGCCCAAATGGGGTTTGCCTTGGGACAGGTGAGGCGCTTCGACGACGCCATCACGGAGCTGACGCTGTGCGTACAGCGGAACCCGGAGAATTTCAGCCATCACAGTTCACTGGCCTACACGGCTTACAATTCCCTCTATGCCGCCAAAAATCGTGAAATCTTTCTGGCCGGAAACATCAAGGCCGCGCGGATCGATCTGGCGCACCAACATTTTCGCCAGGCACAACTGCTGCGCCCGGACGGTATCACCAATTTCTACCGGGAAGGTATGCTGTTTAAACAGATTGAAAACAAGGCTGACCGTGCGCTGCCGCTATTCAAATCCGCAGTCGCCAATTGGGAAGCCCTGGAGCCGGCCCGGCAGGGAGATCGGCACCAGGAACACAAAAACTATATCAAAGCCCTGTATCAACTGGCCAGCACTCTGCTGGCAATCGGCAATGCCAAAGCCGCACTCCCCCTGATCCGAAAATGCCTGGCGGAAGACGAGAAATCCAATCATCAGTCTCTGCTCTATAAATACTTTGCCCTTGGAAAAGTTCATTTCCATCTGAATCAACTGGCCGAGGCCCGGGATGCACTGGTATTTGCCGCCAAATGCGCCGGTGACCAGAAATGCGATTTCGTTCACGAGCTTCTGGCCAGAACGTATCTGGCAATGGACAATCCCGGCCGTGCCTGGGAAGTTATCGAAGCGGTTCCGGTAAAAGTTAGACGACCCTATTACCGATGGACGGAAGCCGACGTTCTGTGCGCCATGAAGGATTTTAAACAGGCCAAAACCGTCCTCCTGCAATGCCAGGAACGGGACAATCGCGGTCGCCACAAGGCATTGATCCGCTTGGCCAAAATCGAATACCTGACCGAGCATTTCGAACAAACCGTAGAATATGCTGCCAGAGCCGTTAAGTTTTTTCAGGACAACTGGACGAACCCCTACGACGCCGGCCTGTTCTGGCAAGCGGCTGGCCTGCTGCGACTCGGAAAAAAAGACGAAGCCCGAACGATCGCCAATTTGCTGCGGGAACACAATCCCCGGTATCCCAAGCTGGATAAGCTGTTTGCCGCCCTTGACAAGCTCTGATCCAATGAAGGCACCTCCGACGACGCCGTGGATTCCGCCAGGCATTTGGCCAAATATGGATCAATGAAAAAAAACTGAATAAATCAGAGAACATAGAATTAGTGTATTTTAAATTAGTTGTTATTTTAGCGGGTTATATTAATATTGCTACCGCCAAATAAAAAGTTCCGGTGGAGGAATTTTCGAAATCGGCCTAAAATAGCTATTATCAATAATTTCAGTAAGATAGCAACATGATTTTTGCATTCCACCACCGGAAAGCTGTTAATTAATTATATCAATTAGTTATGGATATTTTAGTTTACAATAATCTTTGAAAAATTTACCGGCAGTCATTTTTTAGGGGGGTACACCGGAATTGGCTTGCAAGTTCCTGAAAGTTAATGTAATAAATGACCCGCTGTCCGAAACATTGCCCCGGCTCGAGGGGATTGAGACTTCCCTGTCATTTTTTGTTTAGACGGCCTGCGGTATGGTCCGAAACATTGCCCCGGCTCGAGGGGATTGAGACAGTCTATCGCCAATCTTCAATGAAGAGACTGGACGGTCCGAAACATTGCCCCGGCTT
>CAYQKZ010000211.1:0-6207 GCA_964418135.1 uncultured Desulfobacterales bacterium | reverse complement strand
CAGCGGCTATATGGAAACAGATGTCACGTATGATGCGGCCAATGGGCAGTGGAAATGGGATGCTCCCTATCACTACGCCAATTATACGGCAGAAATAGCGGATCGATTGATAACGGGGACGTATCAACTGAAATTGACCGACAAGGATGGTGAAATTTCGGAAGAAAAATTTGAATTCGGCCGGGTTGTCGATTTGCCGGTAATTCCGGCTAGATCCTACCGCCTGCATATCAATCCGGCAAAAGACCTGGTTTGGGAATGGCAGGTGCCTGATAATATTCCGCCAACGATTCAGTCGTCTGTCAGGGCATGGATCGATTACTTCGATGAAAAGCAGAAATTGATCGGGAAAATCTGGGTGACGCTTCCCACCCATGTTGCCTATTTGCCGATTCCTCGATCTACTCTCGAACAGATATCGCAGGTCGGGAAAACATTCGAGTTCGGGATTCATATCCGCGCCAATGACAACTACAACCGCTCATATTCGACATCCATCATGCAATATGGAACCAATTTATTGAAATGATAATTGGATAAAGTGATCAGTTGGCAGTGGGCAACTGATCACTGCATTTTCACTGTAAACGCTCATGAATCATGCCTGGCTTCACCCCCAGACATGAAAATGAAATCCGCTGGTTCCCAAGCTCCTGCTTGGGAACCGATGCCCACGAAGCTCATGCTTCGTGTCATTTACTGACGTTCAGAATGTTATAACGGGGGGAAGCTGGAGCTTCCCGGCCCGGGTTCCCAAGCGGGAGTTTGGGAACCAGCGAATGATGACATTCTTTTTCGTGTGTTTCGTGTGTTCCGTGGTTAAGCATTTTTATGGGAAATAACAAAAGGAGGAGGAATCGCAATGAAAAGAGTTGTTACAGCGGGACTTGTCGTATGGATGGTGTTCATGATGGCCGGACAGGCAACCGCCGAATACAAGGCCAGGATAATGCTTGCAGGTACCGTAACCATGGAGCATCCTGTCATGATTGCCGCTCGAAATTTCGCGGATTTGATCAAGGAAAGGTCGAACGGTCGCATTGAAATTACACTTCACCCCGACTACGACAAGGGGGAGCGAAAAATGGCCGTTTATCTCCAGGAAGGCCGCATCGACATGACCATTATCTCCACGGGCCCCCTGGGTGACTTCAGCCCGTCGATAAGTATCCTGGATTTTCCATTCATGTTCCGGGATTTCAACCATGTGGACCAGGTCATGGATGGGCCCATCGGCAACAACTTGCTGAAAGACCTGGACAAAGCGAACATCACAGGTCTCGCCTTCTGGGAAAACGGCTTTCGGTACCTGACCAACTCCAAACGTCCGATAAAAAATGTCGAAGATGCAAAGGGACTGAGCATCCGCACGATGGAAAACAAGGTTCATCTGGCGTCGTGGAAGGCGGCCGGCCTCGATCCCACGCCAATATCCTATAGTGAGCTGTATCGTGCCTTGCAGCAGAATATCGTGGATTGCCAGGAAAATCCTGTCGCCACCTATTACAACACCAAATTCTGGGAAACCGGTCAAAAGCACTTTTCGCTTACCGCACATGTTTATTCGCCTGCCCCCATTTTGATGAACAAAAAGCTCTTTGACGCCATGCCCGAAAAAGATCAGGAGATGTTTCGAAATACCGCCAGGGAAGTTGCCCGATTTCAGCGAAAGATCGCCCGCGATGCGGAAGAGGCCAAACTTCAGGAAATTGAGGGAAAAGGGGTTGTCGTGGTGCGTGATGTAAACCGTGAGAGCTTTAAAAAAGCCATGTCGCCTGTCTATGGTGAATTTGGCGCCCAGTTCCCAAAGGCTGAGATCGATGCGATCATGAATGTAAAATAAAATATTGCAAAATGTTTTTTTCCGATGCTGAATTCAAACAACCTTTCATCCAAGACTTAGAGGCGTTAAATGTTCGGACCCTACGAGATCACATATAACGGCCGCACCTATCACGGCAACGTCGCCTTGAAAGAGCATCACATCGTCGAGCGGAATGGTGAGTATTGTCTGTTCCGGGTGACGGATATGGCGGCGGTTCCTGTCGGCAAAGCGCTGGCGGAAGCCGTGCTGCAGATGCTGCCAAGCCCCGGCATGCTCATCCCCGATGCGCTGATGAAGGAATTGACGGAATGCGGACTGGTGACACCGGCGGATGATTCCGAAAAGGAATCGTCGGATCCATCGGCAGCAACGGAGACGCAGACCGCCTCCGACCTGCCGGTGACCAACATCATCCTGTTTCTCACCCAGGCATGCAACATGCGCTGCACATACTGCTACGGCAACGGGGGGGAATACGGCGAACGGAGCATCATGACATGGGAAACGGCCGTCGAGGCCGTGGACTGGCTCGTGAAAAACTCCCTGGACGAAAAAAAGATTCATATCTGCTTTTTCGGAGGGGAACCGCTGATGAATTTCTCCCTGATGCGACAGGTGGTGGCCTATGCCAAAGAACAGGCGGCTGGAAAGGGAAAGCAGATCACGTTCAATATGACCACCAACGGCAGCCTGATCACGAATAAGATCATCACCTTCCTGCAGGAAGAGAAAATCGAGCCGCTGATCAGCTTCGACGGCCCTCCGGAAATCCAGAATCGCCAGCGGCCCTTCAAAAACGGCCGGGGTTCCTATAACCGGGTCTATGCCAATATACGAAAACTGCGCAGGGTGTTTCCCAAACTCATGGCGCGGGCAACGGTCTGTGGCGACAGCGATCCCTTTGTGATTCGAAAAGGGATCGGGGACGCCGGGTTTTCCGACGGGTGCATAACCTCCGCCTCGCCGGTGATCCTGAAGGGAACGGCACACAAAGACGATACGACAATCCGGTCGGTGGCAGCCGAACGGATGCTGGCCTATCGCCGGGAGGAGTTGAACGGGCTGTTCAGGGTCATTTCGGAACGGAAAATCGATCCCTTGCAACCACAGCGTAATCTGATATGGCTTGCCGGCCTGGTTGACAGCCGCAAACGGCATGCGGCATGCGGCATCGGTCGGGGGTTTCATGCGGTTTCGGTGAGCGGCGATATCTATCCCTGTCACCGTTTTGTCGGGATCGAAGAAGTCCGGCTCGGGCATGTTCATAACTACCGGGCAGGCAGCATCAACGATTACCACCGGGCGGTGGTGGAAAACCTGCCGGTCTGTCGCACCTGCTGGGCGCGGTATCTGTGCGGCGGGGGATGTTTTTACTGCAACATGGCCAATACCGGGGATATGCACCGACCCGATCCGCTCCACTGTCGGGAGACCACCACCATTGCCGAAGACATGATCCACGGATGGTGCCGGCTGAGCGAAGACGATAAGAATTATGTGCGGGAGCAGGTACACCAGATCGACCCGAACCTGCGAAATTGAAACTGGAAACCATCTAAGAGCCCTCACATCAATCGCCAAAATTTTTGATAGGTGTATAATATTATAAATTATAACAGCATGATAACCTATATCGGTACACCGATACTGCTTGCCGTAGTATGAATATTACGAGGGTTCAGGCGTCCGGTTCGCTCGATCAGGCAACGAATTATCAAGCCAGCGAAGGGTGGACTACCAATAAAGCCGGGTATCATTTCCATAACTGGTACGGTTTCGATGCGGTGGATGTGGATGCCGCCGTCGCCATGGCCAGGAGTTACACGGCAAACAGCCTGCCGTCGCTTCTGAACAGAACATTCAACAGTGATTTGGCGAAGGCAGTGACAATCCCGGACAACAAAGCATCGGGTGTCACGCGCACCATAAACGTGTCGGAAGACCTGTCGATTGAAAATTTCACAGTTCAATTGTTGATCGATCATCCGGATACATCCGAAGTGGGAATTGAAATCACCTCTCCGGCGGGCACCAAAAGCATTCTGTTGAACATTCGCAGTTCGATAATAGACGGAAGCCGTCGAACAAAAAGGACTGTTTTCGGTTTACAAAAAGTCGCAGGCAGCAGCTCTTTCCATCCAGACAGACAATGAATCCGCCCTCGATGCGCGACGTATCCGGTGGTGTATAATCTGGAAGAGAAAAGACGCCAATTTGAAAAGAAAGGGAGAATCTGTATGAACAAAACAAAGCTATCGGCATTTTGTGTCTCATTTTTGATGATGGCTGCAATTATATGGGCTGCACCGGTGCCGGACACCGGCCAGACGGATTGCTACGCATCGCTTTCCACAAACGGAAATGTTTATTTCCATTTTGAAAAGGAGGCAATCGTAGTGTGTCCAATAACAGCCAAAATCATCCGAATTATTTGATCGGTTTTTGGCACTCGGTAAAATAACCCTGGTACCCTAATTATCCGCAATATAGAGCCGGAAATTGATGTGTACAATAACCGCGCAAAGGTTGAAAGTCATTTTAGTCACCCTGCTTATAGACCTATGCGTTGAGCAGGAGGAGGTGATGCAAGAGACCATACATTGATTAAAATTTGGCACACAATAAACTGGTTAATATTGGTATCAATTCACATGTAATGATCTATAGTGAGGACGAAATTATGATAAAAAAAATGCATGCTGTCTTCGTATTGTTGGCACTTCTCTGTGTACTTTTCCCGATTGTTTGCCCGGCTGCGGAGGTTTCGAAAGAAGTGGCCAGGCAAGTTGCAGAAAACTATCTGAATCATTGCCGGGAAGCTTCCGGTCAATGGGCTCGATCAGATTCTCCGGGTATTGTCGATTACCAGCTTGTCGAATATGACAATCAACCTGTCGCCCACAATTTCATCGTTTCTCCCAGTGGTCACATACTTGTGGCATATTGGGATGAATTCAGCCCGGTACTGCTTTATTCGACAGTTTCCGAATTCGATCCCAAACAAGTTGGTATAACCGGATCGATTGCATCATGGATAATCCCCGAGATTTCAAATACATATAAGTATATTAAGAACAACAGAACTAATCTCGAATCAGAAAATCCATACAATGAAACAAAAGTGGCCAAAGCATGGAACTGGTTGAATCAGCCTGCCGAACGATTTTCACCCAGAGAAACAAGCGGTGGTGTCGAGTACAGCACGGTGGGGCCTTTGCTGACGACCATTTGGAACCAAAGAGACCCTTAAAATCTATATACGCCGGCATCCGCCACCTGTGAAAACACGCCGACTGGATGCGTCGCGACTGCCTGGGCACAGCTCATGAAATATTGGAACTGGCCGACCACAGGTACGGGCAGCCATTCATATTTATGGTCCGACAAAACACTCAGTGCAAACTTCGATCATGAATATTACTGGAGTCGCATGCCCAAGGAGTTGACATCTTCGAGTACCAGCGACCAGAAAGATGCGGTGGCGAGACTGATGGCTGACCTCGGAGTTGCTGTGGAAATGAATTATACCTGCGATGGCTCTGGTAGCAATGCCTTTGCCAACGATGTGCTGGATAAATATTTCAAATACAAGAGCGGTATGCAGAAAATCAGTCGGGGTAGCTATACCGCATCCCAGTGGTTCAACCTGTTTAGAACCGAATTCGATGCAGTTCCCGCCAGGCCGGTGGTTTTTTCGATATATGCCACATCCGGAGGCGGTCATGAGGTGATTGCCGATGGCTACCAGACAGGAATCACGGATATGGTTCATGTCAATCTCGGATGGTCGGGTAGTTACAACGGTTACTATGATGTCACCAATAATTTTACAACCGGAAGTTATACCTGGGAAGCCGACAGTCAGGTCATCGTGACACATATTGAACCCGACTCTCAGGCTTCAGCTCAGATAATGAGTCTTTGGCCGGTCAGCAATGCCAAGCCGGGAACGAGCGGTAAATTGTGGGCCAGTGTAAAGAATACCGGAAGCTCGGCTTTGCCCAGTAATGCCGTGGTAAGATATTATGTCCGCGGCCCAGGAATCGACCAAATTATCGGCAGCACATCCGCCTCCGGTCTGGCTGCCGGTTCGAGCAAATGGTATGATTTCGACTGGGCCATTCCCTCAACCGCCACACCTGGTTGCTATACTTACTGGGCTATCGTTTATCTGGACAGTACCACACCGATCTCTGCGTGGAGCAGTCCGCAAATTTTTTCGGTCGGTACTTTTACTGCTCAGATAACGGGTCTTTGGCCGGTCAGCGTTGCCGAGCCCGGAGCCAGCGCCAAATTGTGGGCCAGTGTAAAGAATACCGGAAGCTATGCGCTGCCCTGCAATGCCATGGTCAGTTATTATGTCCGCGGCCCGGAAATCGCCC
>CAYQKZ010000210.1:0-6236 GCA_964418135.1 uncultured Desulfobacterales bacterium | reverse complement strand
GGCATCTGGGAGATCTCGCTTGTTGTACTGGAGCACGAAGGGGATTTGCTTGATGTTCAAGCGATTGGCATTGAGGTTGTGATAGAGATTCGACAGCGAATCCACATTTTCTTGCATCTTGGCTTCGCTGGAATCAGCCACGAAGACAACCCCATCGGCTCCGCCCAGCACCACCCGGCGACTGGCGTCGTACTGCACCTGACCCGGCACCGTATAAATTTGCAGATGAATGGAATTGCCGTAGATGTAGCCAAGGTGCGGGAGATTCTCGATTTTACGCCCGCCACCAAGGTGCCGGGAACGCCTGAATTCATGCGAGGTGTAATCAATGTTCGGGGGAATGTGGTTCCTGTAGTGGATATGCGGTTGAAATTCGGCCTTTCCATGACGGAGAAAACGGTGGACACCTGTATTGTGGTGATGGAAATCGTTGTGGATGACGACACCACCGTACTGGGTGCTTTGGTGGATTCGGTTCAGGAAGTTTTCGAGATCGAGGCCGCCCATATCGAACCCCCTCCCCGCATGGGAACCCGCTGGCGGACGGAATTCATCAAGGGGATCGGTAAACGGAACGACGATCTGATCATCATTCTGGATATCGACAGGGTGTTTTCCTCCAGCGAGCTGGGAGCCATTATGGAAACCGTCGAAAAAGCATAAGGCGGTTTCCAGCAATAAAACACCATGTTCTAATTATGATTGCGGATAACTTCGTCTTGATTCGTCCTTCATGATTGTGAATTGCCTAGCACCATTCATTCTGAAATACAGCAATTGATCATTGTTTCGCCCTCCCCCAGCGGGGGAGGGTGTACATTTAGCCGAAACGATGATCATTGCCGTTATATATGATAACGAGGAATTCATGCCGGAAATAGTTTATCCATCGGAAAAAAAACTCTCCGATCATGATTTTGTGCGGGTCAGCCGATTTATTCATCAGCAATACGGCATTCATCTGCCTCCAACGAAAAAATTTCTTCTCGAGGGCCGTCTCCGGAAGCGGATGAAACATTGTGCCATCGACTCTTTCAGCGAGTACTGCAACTACCTTTTTACAGACCAGGGCATGAAAGAAGAGATCGTCTTCATGATCGACGCGGTAACGACCAATAAAACGGATTTCTTTCGAGAACCCTACCATTTTGAATTTTTAACGCAACACGCCATCCCCAAATTGACCGAAAAACAGCTTACGCATCGAAAAAAAATCAATGCGTGGAGCGCTGCCTGTTCCACGGGCGAAGAACCGTATACCCTGGCCATGGTTCTAAGCGATTATGCATCGAGTCATCCGAGTTTCGACTTTTCGATACTGGCCACGGACATTTCCACCAAAGTCCTCGACATTGCCCAGACGGCCATTTATGAAGAAGAAAAAGTCACCCCGGTCCCCTATTCCATGCGGAAGAAATATCTGCTGAGAAGCAAGGACCCAGCTAAAAAAATAGTTCGCATCACCCCCGATCTGCGCAATCGGATAGCCTTTCGCCGGTTCAACCTGATGGATAAGCGCAAACCGGTTTCAGAACCTTTGGACATCATCTTCTGCCGAAATGTCATGATCTATTTCGATACCGAAACTCAGGATCACCTGATCCGTCGATTTTATGATATACTGACTCCCGGAGGATATCTGTTTATGGGTCATGCCGAAACCATCGGCAACGTGGACGTGGCGCTGCGATTCGCTGCGCCGACCATTTACCAAAAGGAGCCACCGTCATGAGTTCGGGAAAAAGGTTACGGGTGCTGATCGTGGACGATTCTTCACTGGTCCGGCAAACGCTCAGCAGCATCATCGAATCGGATCCGGAGCTGGAGGTCATGGGAACCGCTGCCGATCCGTTTATCGCAGCGGAGCGAATCAGCCGGGAGATGCCGGATGTGATCACTCTCGATGTGGAAATGCCGCGGATGGACGGCCTGACGTTTTTGCAGAAAATCATGTCTCAGCGTCCTATCCCGGTCGTGATCTGTTCGAGCCTGGCGGAAAAAGGATCGGATACGGCCCTGAAGGCCCTCGAATACGGTGCTGTGGAAATCATCCAGAAACCGCGTCTGGGAACCAAGACCTTTCTGGAAGAATCACGGATTCGCATTTGTGACGTAGTCAAGGCGGCGGCCGTCGCCCGCCCCCGGCGGTTGCTGAAACCACATAAAGTTCAGCCCAAGCTCAGTGCCGATGCCGTCATCGCCAAGCCCCCGTCCAACGCCATGATCCAGACAACGGAAAAAGTCATTGTCATTGGCGCCTCGACCGGGGGAACCGAAGCCCTGCGAGTTTTTCTGGAAGACATGCCGCAGGACGCCAGTGGACTGGTCATCGTCCAGCACATGCCGGAACATTTTACGGCTTCATTTGCCAAGCGACTGAACGAACTCTGCCGTATCACTGTCAAAGAAGCCGAAGACGGCGACACGGTGCTTCGAGGCAGAGCCCTGATTGCACCTGGCAACATGCATACCCTTTTAAAGCGAAGCGGTGCGCGCTATTACGTGGAAGTCCGACAGGGCCCCCTGGTTTCCCGGCACCGCCCCTCCGTCGACGTGCTGTTTCGCTCTGCGGCCCGCTACGCCGGCAGAAATGCCGTGGCCGCCATTCTGACGGGAATGGGCGACGATGGCGCCAACGGCATGCTGGAACTCAAGGAAGCAGGCGCCTATACGATCGCTCAGGACGAGGCCACCTGTGTCGTGTTCGGCATGCCTCAGGAAGCCATCAAGCGGGGCGCAATCCATAAAGTCCTGCCGCTCGAAGAAATCGCTCCGGCGATTTTGAGGCAATGCAATTAACCGTAATCAGTAGGCATTTTTATTTTCCAAGTAAGATGATCGCTATGATGCAAAGTGAAAAAAACGAAGATTTTTTAAAAACGATTACCGTTCTGTATGTGGAGGATGATCCGGACACGCGCGAACAATTGGGCAGATTTCTGCAGCGCCGGGTCGGCACACTGATCACAGCGGAAAACGGTGCAGCAGGACTCGAAGTCTTCGACAGCCATCGACCGCAAATCGTTATCACCGACATCCAGATGCCGGTGATGGACGGTTTGACGATGGCACAGAAAATCCGGAAATTGGATCCGACCGTACCGATCATTATCGTCACGGCATTCGAACAGACCGATTATCTGATGCGATCGATCGAAATCGGGATGGATAAATATGTTTCCAAACCTACCGAACCGGACCGGTTGGTAATGGCCCTTCAGGCGTGTGCCGACCGGCTGCATGCCGAAAAACAACTTCGTCTGGCCGCCAGAGTCTTCGACAGCAGTCAGGAGGCTATCGTGATTACCGATGCCGATCATATCATTGTCTCTGTCAACCGTGCTTTTACCGAAGTCACCGGCTATACCGCCGAGGAATCCATCGGCAACACACCGATCCGACTGCTTGCATCGGGCAGACAGACCCAAGCCTTCTATGATAAGATATGGGAAGAAATCGCGATTAAGGGATCATGGCGCGGCGAGATATGGAACAAGCGTAAAAACGGTCAGGTCTACCCCGAATGGCTCTCGATAACCACACTGACCGATGATCATGGCTACATCACACATTATATCAGCATGTTTTCCGATATTTCCGATCGCAAACTCATGGAAGATCAGCTTCGCCAATCCCAAAAAATGGAGGCGATCGGACAATTGGCCGGCGGGGTGGCCCATGATTTCAACAACATTCTCATGGTGATCACCGGTTACTGCGATATGCTGAAAATGAATCTCGAAGCCGATTCCCCCCAGCAGATCGATATCGATCAGATATCCAAAGCCGCCAACCGGGCCGCGGCCCTAACCAGCGGTCTACTGGCTTTCAGCCGAAAGCAGATCATGAATCCGCAGAAAAATGATTTGAATCAGATAATTTCCGATGCGGGGAAATTTCTCCGACGGATAATCGGAGAAGATATCCGGTTCATCACCACATTCAAGGAAAAACCCCTGCCTGTTTTCGTGGATGCCGGACAGATCGCCCAGATGATGATGAATTTGGCCACCAACGCGCGGGATGCCATGGAAAAAGGCGGCATGCTGACCATTGAAACTTCGTTGCAGGAACTGGATGAACAGTTTATTCTGGCTTACGGTTACGGTTCGCCGGGCAGGTATGCCCAAATTACGGTATCCGACACCGGCACGGGCATGGATGAACAGACCCGTCTGAAAATTTTCGAACCGTTTTTTACCACCAAGACTGCCGGAAAAGGAACCGGCCTGGGAATGGCCATTGTTTACGGAATCATCAAACAGCACAATGGCTATATCAATGTCTACAGCGAACCGGAAAACGGAACGATCTTCAAAATTTATCTTCCCATTGTCAGTATAGGAAATACATCTGAAGCGGCGCTTGCAACCCATCAACCTCCCATGATGGGAAGCGAAACCATTCTGGTGGCGGAAGATGATCCCGCGGTTCTGGAAATCGAAACTACGATTCTTAAAAAATTCGGGTATGAGGTGATTCCGGCTGAAGACGGCTCCGATGCCGTCCGGAAATATGCGGAGAATCAGTCGAAAATTCAGCTCGTTCTCATGGATATGATTATGCCCAATAAAAACGGCAAACAGGCGTTTGATGAAATCAGACGGCTTCAGCCCGATGCCAAGGTCATATTTGTCAGTGGTTATTCGGCTGACATCGTTCGAAGCCGGGGAGAAATCGACGAAGATATCGAACTGATCATGAAGCCGATCAACGCCACCGAATTGCTGAACAAAATTAGAGCCTCTCTCGACAGATCCCCACCCACCTCCGAAACCGGATCGCAGTGAATGTCCCGTTACCTTTTATTTCAATTGAAATAATGAATTCATAAGGAACATCTCAATGAAAGAAAACCAGCGGCGATTCGATCGACATCCGCTTTTAGTCGTCATCTCGGCCTGCTTGATTCTGCTGGTTTCCGCCGGAGGTTACTGGCTTTACAGCGAAGAAGCCCAGGTGATTCTGGATGCCCGATTTAACGAGCTGAAGGCTATTTCCGATCTCAAGGTCAGTCAGATCGGCAATTGGCGCCAGGAAAGGGTTAGTAACGCTCGTATGAACGCTTCCGGCCTCATCTGCACCCTGTATAATCAGTGGATGGAAACACCGGAAAATACTTCCCTGAAAGACGCCATCCTGAAGCGGATGCAAACATTCAAGGATATGGAATTCTATGATGATCTAATTCTGACCGACACCCGCGGCAACGTGCTGATATCGGTCAATCCTGCGGCATCCGCTCTGGACGGGTATGCCAAACAGTTGATCGCGCAGACGGTTTCAACCAACGAAATTGTTTTTGGCGATTTGTTCCGGTGTACCATCTGCAACCGAGTGCATATCGATATCCTGGCCCCGATTCGCGAACAGGACAGCCGCCCGACTGCCGTACTCATCCTCAGAAGTGATCCGGAAAAATATCTCTTTCCACTGATTCAGTCGTGGCCGACACCCAGCCGAAGTTCGGAAACCGTCATCGGAAGAAAAGACGGAGATACCGTCGTGTTTCTGAACACGCTTCGTCATCAGCCGGAATCGAAAGTTCTGACCCGTCATATTCCCCTGGCTCAAGTTACCAATCCGATGGTTCAGGGTATTCTTGGACATCGGGGATATTTTGAAGGGAAAGATTACCGAGAGGTGGATGTCATATCGAATTTGAGTCCCATTCCCGGATCCCCCTGGATCATGGTCGCCAAGGTGGATTCGGAAGAAATTCTGGCCGAAGTCAATAACCATCGCAATTACATGGTTCTCTTCGTTTGCCTGTTGATTGCGCTCACCATCGCCATCGCCGCTTTTTTTCATCATTACCACGAACACAAACAGCTTGAAGATTTCAACCACACGCTCGAAATGCGCATCCAGGAAGCCGTGGCCGAGTTGCGCCGAAAAGATCAGATTCTGATCAACCAGAACCGGATGGCAGCCATGGGCGAAATGATCGCCAACATCGCCCATCAGTGGCGACAGCCGCTGAATGCACTGGGTCTGGTTCTGGCCAATATCAAGGATGCATATCAGTTCAACACACTGGATTCATCTTATCTGAATCAGGCCATGAGGGACGGCACCCGCCTCATCCAGAAAATGTCCTCCACCATCAACGACTTTTCCAATTTTTTCCGTCCGGACAAGGAGCGGGTTGTCTTCTCTGCACGCAAACAGATTCAGGCCGCCATTCAACTGGTGACATCGAGCTACAGCAGCAGTAATATCTCCCTGCATTTCAA
>CAYQKZ010000209.1:5898-6249 GCA_964418135.1 uncultured Desulfobacterales bacterium | reverse complement strand
AAGCCGATGCCGCTTAACAAGATATTCGCTTCAACGATATGTTCCAGAGCCGGTGTAATGATATGTTGCTCGGCTGCGATCTTGGCGGTCATGCCATACTGGAGCAGGGTGTCATAACAAAGCCTCGCAAGGTTCATTCCGGTAAGCGTGCTGAGCCCGCCACACGCGTTTTCAGACTGTGTATCGCCGCAGGACTTTGCTTCAAACCATGTCGCCAACGCATCACCCATGCCTGCCACAAGATAACGGGGGGGAGCCTTGGCGATAATTTCCGTATCCACTAGAACTGCCGCCGGATTCGATTTTTGGTAATACACCGATTCAAAAACACCCTGTTCGGAATACAGCACG
>CAYQKZ010000209.1:0-5888 GCA_964418135.1 uncultured Desulfobacterales bacterium | reverse complement strand
CTCGGCACATCCGCTGCAGGGAGTATCGGTGGAGGCGATGGTGGGAACAACCAGGACAGGAATATTTGCACGGTCGGCTGCGATTTTCGCTGTGTCGATGGTTTTTCCGCCACCCATGCCCACCAGAACATCCACGTTTTTCTCGTGGATGATCGCAGTGAGTCTTGAGATTTCTTTTTCACAGCACTCTCCTGCGAACCGTTCAGCGGGCAGAGCGTGTCCGTGTAAATCCACCATACCACTATCGGGAAGGATTTTCTTGTAAGCCGTAGGCGAAGCCAGGATCAAACCCTGCCTGCCAAACAACTTGATCAGGGTCGGCAATTCGCCGAGAGCACCTGCACCTTGGATATATTTTCCGGGAAACAAAACTTTATGCAACAGGCGCTTTGCACTTTTGAAACCATTACATGCCTTATCGTCGATTGTATGGAACATGGTTTTTTCTTTCCTTAGCGTTTATACGGAATGTGAAAAATTGACAATCTTTTCGATAATGATCTTGGTGATCATATAGGTTGGCCGGATGCCTTCGTCTCCCATACTGCCAGACGCCAGAGTCTGACCGCTGATCAGGGGATTGTCCGATGCGTAATAGGCATATCGAAGTTTGATATCGGAAGAGAGGTGTCCCCGGATGATGGCTGCGCTGATGGCCCGCTGATAGTGCCCCCCCTCCATTTCAAGCCCGACCGCCCTCCAACTGCTTGTCTGAAATTTTTCCAGAACATCCCGGTTCTGAAGAGACGTACCAAGTACCGTGACGATGGGGCCGACATAGACATCCACAGAATCATCGAAATCAATTTTTTCGAGATCGTTATCCACCAGATAGTTATGAGGGGTACCTTCCATGACGTGGGCCATCGGCAACATGATATCGCCTTTGCCGCCCGGTAGAATGCCGGCTTTTCCCATGATGGATATCGAGCAGACCCGAATCCGAGTATCCTGCTGAAACTGAGACAGCAGCTCATCCATCACTTCGTAGGCCTGGGTGCCAAAGGCATAATCGATAACCAGAATCACCGGCTGGACGTTTTTCAGATTCTGGCGCTCCAGATGAAGTTCCGGATGAAACATGACCTGATCGAGTTGGGCCATATCGATAATCTGGGCATGAATCAGCATCCCCGATGTGTCCGGCACATCATGAAAACCGTTTTCCGCAGCCATCACACTGATCATGTCTCCTTTATCCCGGCAGGCCAGCAGAAACCGATAAAGATCGCCTTCCGGCTTTTCCCGGCTGCTGCCGCACACGGCGGCATAGCCATAGAGGAGATTGACCACACTGTGCATGTTGGCACTGATAATGTGCAGGGGGCGGTTCTGCAGACCATTTTCACAGAGATTTTTCTTGATGTTGGACGCCCATTCCGGGCTATAGCGATGGTGGCCGATCATACTCTGAAGAGCCGGGGTGAAATAGATCAGCAGCTCATCATCCCGACAGACATGTTCTCGTTCAACCCGTTTCCCCAGGCGGTAAATGATCTGAAACAGGCTGTTGTTGCAGCCGCTGGTACGGCGGTTTTCGTCGAGATATACGTACGTGTCGCGGGTTTCCTGATAGGTTCGACCCAGAAAAATGCTCAGGTTCCAGATGGCTTGATCGAGTTGTGCGTCGGTCAGCGAATCTTCCCGGGAGACAATGCGTTCAAGCTCCTTCCAGCCGCTGGTGTATTCGCCGCCGGCCTCCTTCATCTGATGATAAATCTTTCCCGCCTCGATGTTCAGAAAAGTGATATGCGTCAGCACATCGTAAATTTCACTAAGACCGGTGGTAATGACGAAACACATTTCATGATCGCTGACGCGGTAGGACAGCCGGCGGCGTTTGTTGGGCTGAATTTTTTCAAATGACGTGTTTTCGAAAGCTTCGTGCGCCGTCAGAACGATCCGGGTGCAGTCTTCGATTCCCCGGGGGAGGCGGTCCAGAATGTATTCGAGGCCCTTGATTTCGATGCTGCGGGAATCGTTCATGGTGCCGTATATTTCCGGGCTGAGATCCCGAAGGGCCGCCTCCAGCGTCTGACCGGAAATGCCGGAGGGTTTGTAGTTGCCGCGGATAATCATGGCATCGGCAATGACTTTGAATGCCCGAATGGCCAACCTTCCCTTGTGTGACCTGCTGAAAGATTCCACAGATGGTTCTCCTAACTGCTATCTTTTTCTTTGCGTTCTTTGCGGTGAATATTCTTTTCACAAATCGCGAATGATGAAACCGGGATAATGCTTTCTGGCGCATTCCGGACAGATTCCATGACTGAATTCCGCCTCCGAACGATCCCGGATATAGGATTCGATCTGATTCCAGTATCCCTGATCGTCCCGGATATTCTTGCAGATACAGCAGATCGGCAGAAATCCCCGCAATGTCTTGACTTCCGAGATCGCCGTCTTGAGCTCTTCGATCACCTTGTTCCGTTCTGCTTCGGCTTTTTTCCGTCTTTCGATTTCTTCCTGAGCCATGGACAGTTCGATTTCGATTTCCGCCACCTGCTTCAAGATTGCCAGAACCGGCCGGTTTTCGATTTTTATCCCCGAAGTTCTGGCTTGCCAGTGCAGGTAGGCGTACAGAAAAGGCAAAGCGAAAATGGATACGATCAGACGGCTGACAAGCGTTCCTTTCATGATCCCAATATAGTCGGGGGTTCCGGCAAAAGCACAGGTAGAAAAAAGAACGACATCCAGCCACATGACACCCAACAAGGTCAGGAAAGCCCGAAGCCACAGCTTCAGATTCAGTCCCGGTTTTCCCAGATATTCCCAGGCCATGGCCAGAAAGACCAGATCGATCAATGTTGCAACGACGGATGCCGTGTTGATTCTCAAACTCGGCAGCGGAATATAGGAAATTCTGGGGCTGCCGATCAAGTCCATCTGCATGTGAAGGACTGCGGCAATGATAGGTACCATGGCGGAAACGCCGACAACCGTCGATATGGCGATTCGGGTGGCGTGTGGGCCGTCAAACACGTAAACGACAAAAACGCCGAGCAGCAGCGATGTGTAGAACACCGTGGAACCGATCATAAAAGTGATCCCACCCATCTGAACAGATACGCCGGCATCTGTGACCCACGACATGATGGCTGTGATACCGCCGATCACTGCATAAAAATGTACGGGGCCGAACCTATGACGAAACGAATGGGCGCCAAGGACAAGAAAATATACGGCCATGGCCTCGACAATCAGAATGATAACTTCGTTTGCCATCGAGTTTTCCTTACGATTATTGCCGCACAATAAGCCGGCAGGATTTCCGTCTCTGGTAATCGGAAGAATCTGGATCAATATCCAAGATTTTCACCGACGATCTTGACGTGAATCCGATCCTTGATCATATGTCCCTCAATGATGCTCCACATATTGCAGATCCGACGCGGAGAGCGGCAGTCTGCGCACAGACCGGTTTCCACACAGGGGGTGTCTGCACCGATTCGAGCGGCATTCACCGGCGCAGCGTAGTGTTTGACCCGTGCCATGGCCGAATCCAGATCCGCTGCGATCTTATTGACGCCAATCACCAGAATGACTTTCCGGGGTCCGAAGGCCATGGCTGCAACCCGGTTTCCCATCCCATCGAGATTGACCAGTCTGCCATCCAGGGTTATGGCATTGGCGCTGGCGATCATGATATCGGCGGACATGCCTTTTCGCCTGAGTTCGAGCCCCTCTTCCGGAGTTATGCCCGGCATGTATGGATCGATGATGTCCATTCCGGGAATGGCGGCTATTTTTTCCCACAATCCCATGTGGGTGGTGGTCATGGAACCACACCGATAGACGGTCGATCCTTTGGGGATCATGGTGAGAATCATGTCTGTAGCTTCGATGGCCGTGGGGGCGTAACTGCCGGCCATTCGGCGTTTTTCCAGATGATGAATGATTTTTTTTACAACTGATTCTCCCCATTGAACCTGATAGTTATCCATGGAAACCCTCCGTTTCGGGCAAGTATGCCGCACTAAATAATTGAACCGAGAAACACGCGAACAACACGAAAAAAGCTATTGAAAAGACGTTTAACTCCAAAACCGTTACAATCACAAGGCGCTGAACAGGGATTCGTCGAATTCAGGCTTGCCTTCATATCGGCTCATGAAAAAGGCGGGAATCTGATCCACGCTGTCGAAGATGCCGGAATCCACGTCAATGCCTGCCCGGTGAAGGGCTTTCACGATATCTGCCGGTTTGGGAGGACACCCCTTGACGGGTATCATTTCCTGAATATCGGGATGATCCTTGTTGGCCTGGTATATACATTTCCCCAGCAGAATCGTTTTTTTCATTCCCGGAGTGGGCTTCATGGATTTGCCCGTCAGGATTTCCACATCGTCCCAGGGCTGGTTCTTCCAGGCGTTCCGAATGGCCGAGAGTACCAGACCGTTGATGCCGGAACAGTAGGTACACATGGACAGATCGTATTTGCGGTAAGAAATCCCTTTGATGCCCATGCTGGCCAGGGGCAGGGGCAGGGAATTCATGGGTGCATCCGAATAGTGAAAATCGTACTCATGGCGTGATGTGACCGATTCCAGGGGTTCGCCTTTGAGGATGATCGTCGAAAGGTCGGCTGGAATATCTTTTCTGGCCGCAGCTTTGGCCAGATGCGGAACATCGCACGGCAAATGCCCGAGTGCCGCGGCCCCCACAAAGTCTGCGGCCAGAACATCGGATGAGGCGATCAGAATATTGCTTCTCCGCATTTTTCCATCAAAGCCCGGCCCCCGCTCATTCGTGAAGATGCCGTCTATCAGCGTCATCATGGGCGGCATGGGTTCCGCCAGCAGCGACACCATGACGTTGAGATCCGCCGCCGGGTCCATGCTGTGACATTTTTTTCGGGACACCATATCGATGACCCCTTTCAGGTTTTTGATACCCAGACTGACAACGGCCTGGTTGTGGGTTTTCATCACCGGAAGATTCACCACAAAATCGCTTTCCAGAATATCGGTGTTGTAGTTCAGAAAAATGCCATCCCCGAGATCCGTTTTATGAAACGGACGGTCCCAAAGGTTTATAACGTTGACCCCATAACGCTGTTTCAGTGTTTCGTAACCAAGCGCCTGAAAGGCATGATACGGCATCTTGTCATCTTTGGGATCCATGATCACCATCCCTTCTCCGATGGTGATGCGATCGATGCCTTTTTCTTTCAGCAGAATCACCATGTCTTCCACCACTCGGGTCGTGGTGATGACTCCCCATTTGGGAATCTGCTCGGTTCGGGTCCAGAAGGCGATATTGGGCTTGATGAACACGTTTGTGCCCTGGGGCAGATGATCCAGTCCACCAGAAAGCGCAATCACTTTTCGAACGGATTCCAAGGGCTTTTCGTATCGGACAATTGCGACACAAGACTTCATTACCCACTTCTCCTATATCGGTAGTCATCTATCGGAAAATGCTGGTTTGGCGCAACCCATTGGAACCATGGATTAATATTATTGGTTTCCATTGCGTAACATCCAAACGATGAGACATTCATTTTTATACAGACTTTCAAACTGACAATAACCGGATGATATGCTCAGCCTGTATAATGGGTCAATAAAAATTCATACAAAATCATGAAATCCGGGAAAAGAACTTTCCGATACCGTGGGTTCAAAACACAAAAAGGGAGCCGTATTCAAACGGCTCCCTTTTTATGCCTGCTGAGACATCACGTCCTCTCTTCTGTTCAGGGTTTTGCGCGCAGAACCTTGAAGCGCCTGGCCTTGACTTCATATCGCGAGATTTTCAGAAGATTTATTTCGTCGGGCAATAGCTCGGAGATAATACCGTAGTATATCTCCGATGAATAACGTATCGAAATTATTTGATTGTATTGAACTTAACCCGGCATCAGCCCCATGGCTCTCCAGTACACG
>CAYQKZ010000208.1:0-6266 GCA_964418135.1 uncultured Desulfobacterales bacterium | reverse complement strand
TGGGGATGCCGTCTTCATATTCAATGGTGACCTGAGACTTGCCGTCCGGACGGAGAAAATCGAGACTTCCGTTTTTGCGGACAGTAGACAGGCGATGGCAGAGTTTGTGCGCATACATCAGGGGCATGGGCATGAGCTCCGGGGTTTCATCCGTGGCAAAACCGAACATGAGGCCCTGGTCGCCAGCTCCCTGTTCAATGAAAAGTCCTTCGCCGGCATTGACGCCTTGTGCGATATCCGGAGATTGGTGGTCGATACTGGTCAGCACCGAACAGGTTCGCCAGTCAAAACCCATCTGGGAAGAGTGATAGCCGATTTCCTTGATTGTGTTCCGGGCGATTTCAGGCATTTCCACATAACAGGCCGTGGAAATTTCTCCGGCAATGAACACAAGACCGGTGGTGACCAGCGTTTCACAGGCAACACGGCAGTTTTTGTCCTGACCAATGATGGCATCGAGGATGGAATCGGATACGGCGTCTGCTACTTTGTCGGGATGTCCTTCGGTTACGGATTCAGATGTAAAAAAAAACTTTTCGCTCATGAGATCTCCTTGTTCGATATCGATGGGGGTCTTGTTCGGTGACCGCTGGTAAATGAAAATGGTAATCAGGGTGGTGACAGCAACATGTTATCGATCAGACGGGTTTTTCCCACTTTTACGGCAAGTGCCATGACCGCGGGTCTGTCGATGGTCTGCATATCTTCCAGTGTATCCGGATCGCAGATGGCAATGTAGTCGATAGCGGTATCCGGAAAAGACTGGATCAGGGTGACAGCATTCTGAATAAGGGCGGGTGCATCCGTCAATCCGGTCTCGAGAAATTTTTGGGTCTGGCAAAGAGCCTTATACAGGGAGAGTGCGGACGGCCTTTGAAATGCGTTAAGATAGGCATTCCGGGAGCTCATGGCAAGTCCGTCAGGTTCCCGGACTGTCGGGCCGGTGATGATCTGAATGTCCATATCCAGATCCTGAACCAATTGCCTGATGATTCTGACCTGCTGGTAATCCTTCTGACCGAATAAGGCAGTATGGGGTTTGACAATATGAAAGAGCTTGGTAACGACAGTTGCCACCCCTCTGAAATGAACTGGTCTGGAAATACCGCAGAGGTGAAGTGGAAGCTGATCCAGGGAAATAAATGTCTGAAAACGGGGGGTATACATCTCCGCGACATCCGGATAGAAAAGGATATCGACCTTTTCATTCCTGCAAAGGGATATATCTCGATCAAAGTTCCGGGGATAAGCGGCAAGGTCTTCGCCCGGCCCAAACTGAGTGGGATTGACAAAAATACTGACCACAAGCGTATCGGCCATGTTTTTGGCCAGACGCATCAGTGACAGATGTCCATCATGAAGATAACCCATCGTGGGAACGAAGGCGATGGTTTTCCCCAAGTTTCTTACCTGATTTGCTCGGGCCTGCATCTCGAATTTTGACGGAATGATGTCTATGATAACCCCCTTGTTCGTGATGGTGTTTCTTTTTCCATGACAGCAGTAACAATGAAAGCCAGTTCGATTGTTACACTGAATAACTGTTAACCTTATCATGAACTTAAGAAATTTACAATCAAGCTTTTACAGCAGGCAAAACGATTGCATTGACTTTGAACCGCTGCTTCGCTATACATTGAAAAAAATAAAGAAGTTGTTGAAAGGAAATGCAATATGAATTTTGATCAGCATGACGACCAGGCACGCATTGAACCGGTTCGGTTGGGGCTCGATAGCCAGTTCAAGTTTCGCTGCCATAAAGGTGTCAGTTGTTTTACCCGTTGTTGCAGAGGGATCAGCATCATGCTGACGCCCTATGATATCATACTGCTGAAAAAGAGACTGGAGTTGACATCGAGCCAGTTTCTGGCACTGTATACCGTCCCGCAACTGCTTGAAAAAACAGATCTGCCGCTTGTTCTTTTGAAACTTCTGGATGATGAGTCCAGCTCCTGTCCGTTCGTACGGGACGACGGCTGTCTGGTGTATTTCGACAGACCCACCACATGCCGGTACTATCCGGTGGGTGTCGCTTCGCTCAGCCACAAGGAAGGTGCTGACGACAACGGTTTCTATATCATGATTCAAGAGCCGCACTGCAAAGGTTTCGAGGAGGATATGCACTGGACGATACGGGATTGGCGCCGGGATCAGGGGGTGGATGTCCATGACGAGATCAATGCCGGATGGACGGATCTATTGGTTCGTAAACGGTCTTTTCCCATGAATATTCAACTGACGGAAAAAGCCAAACAGTTGTTTTTCATGGCCAGTTACGATATCGATCGGTTTCGGGATTTTGTTATGGAAAGCTCGTTTCTTGAACGATATCCGGTGGACGAACAAAAACTGGAACAAATCAAAACCGATGATGTGGCACTGCTGACCTTTGGAATGACATGGCTGAAAGGTGTGCTGTTTAAAGAGAACAATCAGTTGGATTCATTTCAATCCTGAGAAAATCATCGTTTGGAGGATATTCGAACTGCCGGTGCCAGTATAAAAACCGCGTCACCTTATCCTGTCCGTAGCGAGACAGATCCGATACGATCTCTTCTGCCGATTTTTCCAGAACCGGCTGGTGTAGACCGTTTTTGGAATAAAATTTATCTGCATAACAGACGATCAGCTCTTCAATGCTTTGTGGCGTCATATCACGATGGGGAATGGGCAGATTTCCGGATTGAATGTCATCCATCGAAATACCTACACCGATATGACGTTCGCAGACCAATCCGTGCCGAAACAAGCCGGCCTCTTCCAGCATCGCTCTTCCCGAATATCCATGACAGATATAGGGAAGGGTGCCGCAGCAGTCAAGTTCCGGCGTGCATGTCGTGACAATGCCGATATCATGAAGCATAGCCGCCTCATAAATAAAATCCATATCCGGATTCAGATGGTTGAGACGGCGCGCTACGGCGATGGCTTTTTGAGCAACCAGACTGCTGTGTGTCACCAGGATTTCATAAACGGCCGAGCCTTGTGGGCAGACAGCGGCAATCATTTCCAGGGGCTCCATTTTATTTGACTCCGCGGGATTTACCAGCCATCAGCACCCCTTCGATAAACGGATCGATAGCTCCGTCCAGCACATCCTGAGCATTGCCGATATCCAGATCGATGCGGTGATCCTTAACCATTTGATAAGGGTGAAGGATATAAGATCGAATCTGTCTGCCCCAGGCGATTTCATCCTTGGTGTCGTGCATTTCCTGAAGCTTGTCGTCCTGCCGCTGTTTTTCGAGCTGATAGAGCCTGGATCGCAGCACTTTCATGGCCATGTCCTTGTTGCGGTGCTGGGATCTTTCCTGCTGACAGGCTACAACGATGCCTGAAGGCATATGGGTTATTCGTACCGCACTGCTGGTCTTGTTGACATGCTGGCCGCCGGCTCCGCTCGATCGAAAAACGTCGATCCGGAGGTCTTTTTCATCGATATCCACCACGATTTCATTACTGAGTTCCGGATAGACAAAAACCGATGAAAACGATGTCTGACGTTTGCCGTTGGCATTGAACGGCGATATACGAACCAGTCGATGGATGCCGTTTTCAGACTTGAGATATCCATAGGCGTATTCGCCGGTAACGGTAAACGTTGCACCTTTGAGGCCGGCTTCATCACCAGGCTGGTAGTCCACAATATCCATTTTGAAGTTTTTTCGTTCGATCCATCGGGCGTACATGCGAAACAGCATTTCGGACCAGTCCTGGGCTTCGGTTCCACCGGCACCGGCGGTGATGGATACGATAGCATTGTTGGGATCGTCTTCGCCATCCAGCATCAGGCTCAGGGATAGATCCTGAATGCGTTTTTCAATCTGAGTGAGCTGCCGCGTAACATCCGCAACAGCATCCGCATCCGATTCTTCCATGGCCAGGTTCAGCAGGATTTCGCTGTCTTCCAGATCCCGATTCAGTTCAGTGAAATGGTTGACTTTTGTGGACAACAGGGTGCGTTCTTTCAAGATGGCCGTCGTTTTTTCAGGATTGTCCCAGAAAGACTTGCCGGCGATCATGGATTCAATTTCTTTCAGTCGTCTTTCCTTGCCGGCCAGGTCAAAGATACTCCTTGAACGGTTCTAATTTCTGATTCAGTTCCTTGATGGATTGTTTGATTTCCAAAGACATGATGCGCCTCCTTTATGGTTTGTCGTGAACGTTGGCTGCTGCCGTACGTTTCTGATCCCTGAAAAAGGGAAAATATCCGTGCTGGATGATGGCAAAGAAAAAAAAGAAAATACCGATTGCCGTGCAGGTCAAGGCAAAAACATCACCATACCGGGTATAAAAGGATTTCATTTTTAATGCAGGCAGAGAACGGGTGATGACTGCTTCTTCGAACAGTGGTGTTGTGGCCATGATTCTGCCGGCAGGATCGATAAACCCACTGATGCCGGTATTGGCGGAACGTATCAGGGATCGGCGATTTTCGACTGCCCTGAAAACGGCCATGGAAAAATGCTGATACGGTGCGCTTGTTTTACCATACCAGGCGTCGTTTGTCATGTTAATTAAGAAAGCCGCATGGTTTCTGACCATTTCCCTTGATAGATCCGGGAAAATCATTTCATAACAGATTTGAATGCCCAACGGAAATTTTCCCCAGTTCAAAGTCTGCCCTTTTCGGCCGCACTGGAAGTCGCCCACTTCTTCCACGATTTTTCCGATGAACGGAAACCACTGTTGGAACGGAACATACTCTCCGAATGGAACGAGATGAACTTTGTCGTATTTTTCAGTGACGCTTCCGTCGGGCTCAATCAGGAAAGCGCTGTTGAAAAAATCCGCCTGTTTGTCGTTCCGAGGGATAAAAGACGGGCTGCCGATCAGGAAAGATGTTTCGGTATCTCGCACGCCCCTGATTACCATCTCCGTTGGAACTTTATTGAAAAGGAAATAAAACGGCGCGGACGTTTCCGGCCATACGATCAGGTCCGGACGGGATGGTTTGACCGATTTTGAAAGTGAGATATATTTCTCGGTTGTCGATAACTGAAATGTCGGGTCCCATTTAATGGTCTGGTCGATATTTCCCTGAACGACGGCGATATTCGAGGCGGGCGCTTTGGCCATTTTCTCGTCGATATCAAGGATTCGCCACTGTCCGTATCCCAGTGTATAGACAACCAGAAGAACCGTAACGCTTGTGCATCCTGCCACAGCACGGCGTATTTTCCAGGCATTCGGAGACTTCCTTTCGGAAAGATACTGCCAGAGCAGAAAACCGGATAGATTTACCGAAAGGATTACAAATGAAATCCCATAAACACCTGTGATGTCTGCTGCCTGAATCAGAGTGATCCAGCGATATTGAGAATAGCCCAGAAATTCCCAGGGAAAACCGGATAAAAAAAACGATCGAATATATTCCAGGGCAGCCCATATTGCGGGCATGAAGTACAATGATACAATTGGACGGGTCGTGGCCCATGAAAAGGCAGCCGCAAAAATTGCCGGATATAATGCCAGATAGCAAACCAGGAGAAAAAGAATCGGCACGCTCAGATAAAATGGCAGATGGCCGAACGTCATCAACGTATGAACCAGCCAGTACATCAGTGTTAGATAATGCACGATTCCGGCCATGAGTCCAAGACGGAAACCGTTATTCGGCGACTGTCCCCTGAGCGAAATCATCAGCGGAACCAGGGCAATCCATGCCAGCCAGTGCAGTTCGATGTTGGGGAAAGATGCGGTCATCAGGATGCCGCTGAGTCCGGGTAGAAAAAGGTGCCGTGTGTTGATGCTCTTCAAAATGGTTGATTCCATCGATGATAATATTCACCGCAAAGGCGCGAAGTACGCAAAGAAAAAAAAGGATTCTCTGTTGATTTATTGCACTGAATGCAAATTATGAACAGACTTTCAGAAAATACATTTCGCAAGGCAGCAGGGAGGGAATAGGCCTTTTTCGGCCATTCCCAACCGATAAGGTAACTAAAAAAATATAATATACCATGATTCATCAAAACATATTCACACAGGATGGACAGGATAATGAAAAACACAGATATGAATGTCTATAGTTACACATCAATACATCACAATGATAACACCAATCATTTGATGTAACAACCGGGAAAGAACAGGAACGGGGAACGAGCAAATTTTCCGGACGGGTCGGCACTGATTGACAAAGATGGTTATTGTTGATAAATCGTTCCCCGAATGTAACATGTAATTAATTGAGATAGATCGAAAGCCTTTATACTGCGAACGGGCATAATCTTAACTATTTGAACCCCCACCCCAACCCTCCC
>CAYQKZ010000207.1:0-6337 GCA_964418135.1 uncultured Desulfobacterales bacterium | reverse complement strand
GATTCTCTGCCAGGCTGCCGCCGATTTCCCGATCCAGCGCACTGTCCAACTCGGTAATGATGGCTACCACCTTGGAGATGTTTTCTCCCTTGATCTTCAAGTTGCCCGCTGCGATCGCATCGCGTGCAGCCTGCACAAAACGTATGGTTCCATCCAGAAGTTTAACCAGAATTACTTCCTTGCTGTCGATTGCCGTGGCCACTCGGTTGTAAGCACTGTATCCTGTATATGTCATAAAGTCCCCTCAATATCCTTTTATTTCCCTGTACCCCAACTGTTTTGAATCTGTTCAAGACCTGCTGTTACTGAATCGGATAATGTCTGATATTTTCCCAACATCGATTCCATGGCGGTAAACTGAGCCCGCAGGCGGGTTTCGGATCGGGTCAGGCGGGTATTGAGCCTTCCGATCTGATCATCCATATCATCGATGCTTCCTTCAAGCCCCTTTGTCCGCACCGCCAGGATGCCAGTACTGGTATCCAGCATTTTATCGACCGAACCGACCATCCGGGTAGCAAAGCCAGTACTGGTTTGTGTAAAGAAATTGGCTACATCCTCGAAATTGTCTTTGAGTTTGGCTTTGAATACCGTTGAATCCAGCACTGCTTTACCGTCTTCATCGGTGGAAACGCCAAAGTCCACCAAGCGGTTCAATCCTGACGAAAGTCCGGAAACGGAATTGGAAAAAAGGCTTCGCACATCGCCTTGTATCCGCCGGGTTGTCGAATCGCCAAACAGCATACCGGTTGCTTTGGTTTCGGAATCATAGCTCTGCAAATTATTCAAGGAATCCATCAACCCATTGTATGCTTCCAGAAAAGCGTTTATCCGTGTGGTAAAAAGATCGTCACTGCGCGATACCGAGGCAGTTACGGGTTTTGACGTATCGGCAGATTTCAGATTGAGTGTCAGCCCCTTGATGACATCATCGATGGTATTGGAAGAACGAAGGATATTGGTTACACCATCTACGCTGATATCTGCGTCTGCTGCATCAACAGACGTAAACTTTGAACTGCCTGTTCCGGTATAAGTGCCGGCAGTCAACCCAGTATTCGTCGTGGTTCCACCTATGGTTATGCCATCACCCGTAGAATTGCTCAGAAGAAGAGAGCCGTCTGTCTGCAATGTGGCCGTAACACCAGACACATCCTGGTTGATATTGTCAATCAACGCCGCCATGTCTGCAGAATCGGACACCGTCACCCCATTGATCGTCAGGCCACTTGTAACGCCGCTGCCTCCGGTTTCACCCTGGTAAGAGGTAGCAGTGTCTGTGTAAACCAGACTGGAAAGACCGGTGGAATCCAGATTTGAAGCAAGTTTCGGATCACTGGTGCCATCTTCTGTCACCGTCAATTTAATGATATTGTCCGCCCCGGTCTCTTTTCCGGTCAGGGTTAAATAACTCTTGTTGCCATCATAGATCGTGGCAGCATAAATTCCCATATCTTCCGCGTTGATGGCATCTGCGATATCGGAAATCGTGCTGGTATCGCTTACATCGATATCCGCCGTGGTACTGCCTATCGATAAATGGATGGCGCCCTTGCCGACAGCCCCTGAAAATCCAGCCTTACTGGTCAATTGATGCGCTGACGCCAGGCTGTTTACGGTTATGGTGTGATTGCCCGCCGCAGCCGTACTTGCTGCATCAATCGTCAACAGGCTGGTGTTACTGGAGGATGCGGAGAAGTTTGTAATATCCGATAAACCATCCAGATTTTTCGCAGCAGTTCTCAAGGTTTTCAGGCTTCCCTGAAGGGTGGCGTAAGCGGATATCTTAACCTGATAAGCAGTCTGTTTCTGCTGAAGCTGCGTAATGGGTCTTTTCTGCAGTTGCATCAGTTGGCTGATGACGCTATCGGTATTCATCCCTGAAATCAGACCGCCGACTGTTATTCCCATAATACGTTCCCCCTTCTATAGCAGCACCCGAGAAAACCGCAACACTTTAAAATGACCACATACTATCCGAATGCAATCCCCCCGATAAAACCGGGGGGATTTTCCAGAGTAAAGATTTTAATCTATTGCAACAGTTGCAGTACCTGTTGCGGGAGTTGCTTGGCCTGGGCAAGCATGGCGACACCTGCCTGTACCAGAATCTGCTGCTTGGTCATCGCAGATGTTTCCGCAGCGAAGTCCGCATCCACAATTCGGCCGTTTGCGGCAGAGAGATTCTCCCCTACATTCATCAAATTGGATATTGTTGAATCCAGCCGGTTCTGCACCGCACCCATCTCGGCACGGTTGGCCGAAACCTTGTTCAATGCGGAATCGACAAGATCAAGAACTGTATTGGCATCGTCTACCGTTCTTACGCTCAGACCCAACGAAACCGTAGTCGCACCATTAAAAGTTCCAGATGACAAACTCAACCCAGCAGCAGCCGTACCAGTACTAAAACTGATATCATTACCAGCAGAATCATTCAGCGCCACAAAACCAGAGTTTGTACCAGTGTTCGCAGCAGCAAAACCAGCAGATGTAGCATCTCCAGTGATTGTAATGTCTTTACCATCGTAATTACTCAATGTGATTTTATTATCAGTTCCGAGTGTGGCAGTCACACCTGTTTTTGAAGTCAATTTGTTGATATTTTCTACCAAATCAGTATTATTGGATGCGCTGGTAATAGCCTTGCCATTAATGGTCAAGCCCGTTGCACCACCCGTCGTCACAGTAGCTCCATTGACAGTGTTAAAAGCATTTGCTCCAACATTGGTTATATTACTTTTCTCATTAATCAGCGCAACTATTTGCTTTGCTCTATCTCCATCTGCAACCACTACATCTGATAAGTCGATACTCGTACCATTGATAGTCACGGAGGAACCCGCATAAGAACTTGCAGACGCCCTGGAATCACCATTCACTGACCCAGTTGAATCCATAGTAAGCTTAAGATCTTTACCAGCAACACTTTGCAATTCTACAGAAATACTCTGTCCGGAATTGGCACCGATCTGGAAGTCTCGGGTTCCTCCTGTACCATCCAGCAAGCTGATGCCATTAAACTGAGTAGATTCTGATATCCGATTGATCTCCGAAAATAATTGGTCCATTTCTCCCTGTAGAGACAGACGGTCTGAGGCCGAATAAGTATTATTGGAACTCTGCACGCCAATCTCTCTCATACGCTGCAAGATGGTCGTCACTTCCTGCATGGCGCCTTCAGAAGTCTGCAACAGCGAAATGCCGTCGTTGGCATTTCTGACCGACTGATTCAGACCGGATATCTGGGCGGAAAATCGAGTTGAAATTGCCAGCCCGGCGGCGTCATCCTTGGCACTGTTGATGCGAAGTCCTGAAGAAAGTCTTTCCAGCGACCGGTTCAGCACTCCCTGTGTTTTGTTCAGGTTTCGCTGAGCGTTCAACGATGCGATGTTGGTATTGATCGTCATAGCCATAGTAGTATTCCTCCTTGAATAATTTGTTTACCTCGGGCATCAATGCCTGAAGCTTGAATTGGGTGATTTTCTTCTGTCAATCACTTTATCGGCATTCGGCCGAAAAGCTTGAATATTTTTTAATGCATTGTTCACTTCAACCATAATACCGTGATAGCCTCTCCCTCAAAGGTATTTTTTCGCCTTGCGTCTTTGTTAATGACCCATGCTGAAACTGTTATCGGCATTCTGTAAGGAAATCTTAATTTTTTCATATTGCTGTTTTATTTACGATCTTGATAAAGGTATCGCCTTCGCGTATAGATACTTTAGTTATTTTTTTTCATAAAATTTTACAGAGGTATACCATGACAATTGTACAGCACTCCGAAAAAGAAAAATTTTCCTATGCCGATTATTTATCATGGAAAGACGACCAGCGATGGGAATTGATCAATGGCGAACCCCTGCTGATGTCGCCTGCACCAAACCGATATCATCAAACAATCTCAAGAAGAGTGGGGTACCAAATTGAGCATTACTTACAAGATAAAACATGTGAGGTGTTTGATTCCCCATTTGATGTTCGCTTAGAAGAAGCTGGGATATCCGATCAAAATTCGTTTTATGTGGTTCAGCCCGACCTGGTAGTCGTTTGCGATCCTTCCAAACTGGATGACCATGGCTGCATTGGTGTACCAGACTGGATCATTGAAATCATTTCCCCCTCAACTGCCTCTCATGATCATATCGTTAAACGGGCGATCTATGAACGTTTCGGGGTAAAAGAGTACTGGATTATTCAACCAGCAGAGCGAATCGTTATGGTTTATCAGTTAACGCATGAAGGATGTTATGGAAAACCCGATGTCTTTTCTGAAACCGATGTCATAACGGTTGGCATTCTGCCTGAACTGCAAATCGTTCTTAAACCCGTCTTCAAGGGAATGACGGAAACATGAAAACCTTCTAAGACCGATTTCCATTACCCTCATCTCCTTTTATACCGAATCTATCACGAATCAACTGCCGCCTTCTTTCCATTTCATCGCTGTAGAACGGGGATGATCGCATCAGTTCCAAGTCCGGCAGAGAAGTCTTCCCGACAAAATAAGAGGAAAACGTCCGATAAAGTTCTCGAGACTCCAGCACCCCATATATCAACCACTGGCCCATGTCATTTCCGGGATCGAGTGCCGCAATCCGTCCGGAAACGGAAAGAAAGGGTTCATCCAGGGAAATGTTTTTACCGGATTCAAAATATTCATATAAGCGATACAGCATATTTGCGGCATCTTCCTGACAGCCCAGATCATGAGCGATTCGAATTGACGTCATCACCCGTGAAACCGTTGGTTGAATCGTTACGATATCCGACATCAGTTCATGAGCTTTAACCAATGCCGTGTACCGATCGGCGCCGCTGTAGCCAGGCAGTTTCGATACGGCATATGCGTTGAGCGCCTGTTGATGCTTCTGCCAGTTCAGATCGTCGGTATGCTCGACGCAAAATGTTTCCCACATACGAAGCAGTCGCAATACGTAAGGAAAATTCTGAAAATAGTCGAGCCAGAGATGCGCAGGCACATCGACCATAGACAGAGCTTTATCTATGGCACTGACCAGAAGTCCCCGTTTTCGAAGTTTTTCCGCACAATCGGCCTTGCAGCAGAAAAGGTTCAATTGAAAGATATCCACTTTTTCACCGATGGTAAACGGTACCAATATATTCAGCCCCGGTATCAGCCGGTAACTCTGATAGCCGATGCGGCTGAAAGCTTGAACCCTATCCAGATGGAACCTGTCTCCGAGTTTGATTTTATAAAGAATCAGAGGCGAAAATGTTTCGAAAAAACGTTTTCCCCCGTTGATGATATTATTTTCCTGATCCAGCCCATTCATTGTCAAAAAATGTATATCGGCACTCTGGGACTGCATCCATCCATCCAGACTTACCAGAGAGATGGATTCCTTGATATCCGAGCCTTCGAATTCGATTACAGAATTGAGCCCTGACAGGGTGTTTGCAGATAGAAAAGCCGATCTTTCGCTATCCGAAACCCCGACCTGATTTACCGTGATATTGTTCAGTTCGTCGATGCGGGTACTTCGGGCGAGATACGCAGCCGTCAAGCGGGACGGCTCAAATGCCCAGACCTGCCCGGACGGACCGACATGCTTTGCGGCCGTCAGCGCATACATCCCACAATTTGCCCCGATATCCATTCCGTTCATGCCGGGCTGCAGAAAAGTACGAAAAAAAGTGATTTCCCGTTCGAACCAGTCCTGTTGTTCCATCAGAATGTATGAAATTGGACAAGTGGCATCTTTGGGAATACAGACCTTTATCTCTCCAGGAATTCGAACCTCCTCGATATCCCTGCGATCACCGTTTTCATCGACCAGCCTCGCACAGCGTTCAAACCACATCAGGCGATACGCTGCTTCCAGCTTTGCTGTAAATCGGTTCTTGTCCATCAGCGAGGAATTCTTGAATCTTTCACGCAAAGACCACCGCAAGTGTTTCAGATTGCCGATATCAGCGGATAGTTTTACCGAAGCTGATACATAATCGTCAATCGACGAGACAATCCATTCACTCAATCCCAGATGACCGAGAATGCTGGCGCCAACTCTCGAGGCATGAACATTCCCGACCAATGTCAATACCGGAACCCCCATCCACAATGCCTCACAGGTCGTGGTCGTTCCATTGTAGGGAAAGGTGTCCAGCGCAATGTCAACCTGCTGATACTGTGCCAGATGTTCAGTGAAAAGAAGGTAGGGCAGTATCTGAATCCGTGAGGCTTCGATTCCATTTTCTACGAACAGAGAACATAATTCCTGCCTTGCATTCATATCCAAGGCTAAACTCGACTTAAGAATCAATTTCGAATTCGGAACCCGCAACAATATATCAGACCAAACCGCAATCACAGTTG
>CAYQKZ010000206.1:0-6359 GCA_964418135.1 uncultured Desulfobacterales bacterium | reverse complement strand
CGGCAATTCATTCTACATTGAGACGCCGTCTGCTCATGCTGACCCTTCAGGAGGGGATCGTCCGGGATGAACTGCTCGATGTCGATGGCCGCAATCAGATGTATGCCGAAGCCCGGCGGCTCCTTCACGAGATGTATGCACTGCCTTACGACGCCATGGGCATGGCGCAGACCGATCGGCTGCTGGCCCGCTTTCCCGAGGGTGTCGAGTCCAAGACACAAATTCTGGTACAGGCGCTGCGGCAGATATGGAAACAGAATCCGGATGAAAAAATCGTTGTGTTTGCCACCTATCTGGCGACGGTCGAAATCATCCAGAAACAGCTCGATGCCACGTTTCCCGGAAAAGGAGTCGATGCTCTCAAAGGCGGAGATCACGGCGCCAAAACCGCAGCCCAGAAGCGATTCCGCCGGAAAGACGGGCCCAAAATCCTGATCTGCACAGCGGCCGGCCGGGAAGGCATCAACTTGCAGTTCGCCCGCATCCTCTTCAATTACGACCTGCCGTGGAACCCCATGGATCTGGAGCAGCGGATCGGACGGATTCACCGCTACGGCCAGGTATCCACATCCCAGGTCTATAATCTGGTGGCTGCCGATACCATCGAAGGCAGCATTTATCTGCTTCTCGAAGAAAAGCTCGACGATATCGCCAAAACCCTGGGAAAGGTGGACGAGCAGGGACAGGTGGCCGAGGATTTACGCATTCAGGTGCTGGGACAGCTCGGCAGCACCCTGAGCTATGACCGGCTCTACCAGGAAGCCGTCCGGGACCCCACCCTGAAACGCACCCGTCAGGAACTCGCGGTGGCCATGGACAATGCCGACAAGGCCCGGCGCTTTGTGTTCGAACTGTTTCAGGATCTGGATCGTTTCAATCTTGGCGATTACCAGAAATGGGACGATCAGGGCCGGGGCATGAAACGGCTGGTGGATTTCACGGCCCGAGCGGCATTTCTTTCGGGATGGCAATTCACAAAGAAATCCGAACGAACGTGGGAACTGGTCCGCAAGAATCACCCCACCTTGATGTTCACCACCGATCGGGATACGGCATTGCAGGACGACAATTTGCAGCTATTGGGACTCGAACACCCCGTCGTGGCAGCCCTGCTGCGGGAATACAGCGAGTCCGACACGGCAGGACGTGCGGTTTCCGGAAAAATCACCGGCATTCCTGGAAACGGGCTGTTGACGGTTTGGAAAGTGACGGTGCAAACCAGGGATGGGCAGACGCATATCCGCATCGTCAAAATCGGCATCGATGAAAACGGCCTGCGGACACAATGGCTTGAACGAATCGGAGATCAATTGTTGGGAATGACCGCCCCGGAAACGATATCCCCATCCTCTTGGCGACAATCGGCCATGGCCATGAAACAGCGGATAGGGGAGCTGCTGCATAAAGAACTCGTTTTTTCCGGAAGCATCAACGAAGAGATGTCTTATCTGGCGGTGCCGCTGGCGTTAGTCTGTGTCGAACGATGAGGCGGGCTGGTAATGAAACAAAAACATTCAACATCCGTCAGAAATCCAACGGTTATCAAATTAACTGCTGGCTTCATAACGCCCCTGTTTGTGAAATATTGCGCAATATCTTCACCGCTCAATGCTTTTTCAGCAATATCATCAAAAGACAAGATGGCTGGGATAGGGTTGAAGTCGTATTAACCACGTCATCAAACGGCATGTCGATACACTTTTCCTGGAAAACGTTTTTCAAAAAACAATTCCATGTCTCTGGAACAGGCGGCGATTCTGGAAAGATTCAAACCGGTTTCGATGTTCAGGGAACTTAGCAGATAGAGGGTATCTTCTGTAGCGATGTTTCCTGCCGCCCCTTGAATGAACGGGCATCCACCCATGCCGGCAATAGCCGTATCGAAATGCGTTACCCCGCAGGATAAGGCTGACATGACATTTACCAGACCGAGCCCGCGGGTATCGTGTAGGTGCAGAACGATTGGAAGGTTGCCGGCACAAGGCGTGACAGCACTGACAAGCCGATGGACCGAAATCGGCGTGGCCATCCCGGTCGTGTCGGCCAGACAAAGCATGTCTGCACCGGCTGCCACCAGGTCTTTAACTGCTGCCACAATCTGATCTTCTGAAATAATCTCGTCGTATCCACTGCCGAAGGCACACTGAATGCCTGCCCGAACATGCATCCCGTGCCTTTTGGATAAATCGATCATTCTCAAGCCCGTTTTTAAGGCTGCCTCCGCATGCATGCCCGTATTGTTCAGGCTGTGGCGGTTGCTGGCAGACATCGAAACCTCGATGTGGGTCAAGTGTGAAGATATCGCCCGTTCCACCCCTGCCATATTCAGAGCCAGGGCGTTGAAGGCAACTCCCGATATTCCAGACAACGCAGAAAGCAGATTTTCCGCATCCGCCATCTGCGGTACTTTTCCGGGATGAACGAATGAAGCCACCTGTATATGCCTGAATCCGGCGGCTACCAGGCGCAGGACGATTTCACGCTTCAGCACGGTCGGAACGATTTTTTCCTCGAACTGAAACCCGTCACGCAGCCCCACCTCGATCAGGGTTACATGTTTCGGTAGCACCTTACAGAAATTATCCAGCATTTCAGCCGCAGTCATCGGCTTTAGCAATTGATTGCAAGCTTGGCTGTTCATCCGTGTTTTTCTCCTTGAATGCCTTGATCATCGCCGTTTTATTCGCCCTTACCGGATCATTTTCGGTTGACACCGAAACACGCTCTAACATAAAACAGCAGCCATGGAAACAGTTGGCGCCATCGGCAGATGCCCGACTGTCATTTACGACATTTCTTCAAATCGAGGGGCCGTTCAGGCTGAGTCCAATTCAACCGTTTGGCGGTCGCCCTTTTCTCTTGCCATTGTCAAAGCACATATGGTATCGAATTGCATGATCGAGCTGTATCAATTCGATGAAGCGGGTTCGTATTCAACTTATCAAAAAGGAGGACAAAATGAAATTGCGAAAGTTATGGGTGTGTGTATTCGTCGTTGTCATGGTTCTTGCGTCCGGCAGTATCAGCGCCGGCACACTGGATGACATCAAGGCCAAAGGGTTTGTTCAGGTAGGTGTCAATGGCCAGTTGGCCGGTTTCGGTATTCCCGATGAAAAAGGAGAGTGGAAAGGACTCGATGTGGATACCGGTCGGGCGATTGCCGCAGCCGTACTTGGCGATGCCAAAAAGATCAAGTTCGTACCGCTCACCGCTGTTCAACGATTTACAGCACTTCAATCCGGAGAAGTGGATGTTCTTTGCCGCAACGCCACCATGACACTGACCCGCGACACATCCCTGGGGCTCGATTTTGCTCAGGTCAATTATTATGATGGACAGGGGTTTCTGGTTCCGAAAAAAATGAATATCAAAAGCGCCAAAGATTTGGATGGCGCCACCGTCTGTGTTCTTCCCGGAACGACCACCGAACAGAATGTCGCGGATTACTTCCGCTCCAAAAATATGAAGATGAAACCAGTTGTCATCGAAAACAACGCCGAACTCAACAAAGCTTTCTTTGCCGGTCGCTGCGACTGCCTGACATCGGATGCCTCTCAGTTGGCCGGCGCCAGATCGGTTGCACCGAATCCGACAGACTATATCATTTTACCGGAAATCATTTCCAAAGAGCCCCTGGCGCCGGCAGTCCGTCACGGAGATAACCAGTGGAAAGATGTTGTCAACTATGCAGTTCTGGCCATGATCGAAGCCGAAGAGCTGGGCATCACCTCAAAAAATATTGATGAAATGCTGAAAAGCACCAATCCTTCAGTTCAAAGATTTCTGGGAGTTGTTCCCGGAAATGGCAAAGCCCTGGGCCTTGACGAGAATTTCGCGTTGAATATCGTCAAACAGGTCGGCAATTATGCCGAAGTGTTCGATCGCAATGTCGGCCCCAAAACGCCTCTGGCTTTGGAAAGAGGCTTGAACGCGCTGTGGACTAATGGCGGATTGATGTACTCGCCCCCATTCAAATAAGCAACTGACCAGAGACCATGATCGGTTCGTGCAGGTGTGCTTCCGCATTCCTGCACACTGCCCAAATCACTCTATAGACTTTCAGAAAATTCATTTCGCACGGCAGCAGGTAGGGAATAAGCCTTTTTCAGCCATTGCCGACCAATAACGCAGCAAAATTATTTTTCTGAAAGTCTATATTCAGCACTCGGATACTTCCTTGTCATCCACGAAACAAACTGAAAATTCCATTCCTTTCTGGCAAGACCCTGCCAAAAGAGCCATTGTATACCAACTGGCAACCCTTGCCGTGGTCGGCTTCATCGCCTACTATCTGTTCTCCAATACGGTAACCAACCTTCAGCGGCAGTCCATTGCCACCGGTTTCCATTTTCTGGAGAAAGAAGCTTCGTTTGAGGTCGGCGAGTCGCTGATCCGCTATTCTGCGGCCGACAACTATGCCAGGGCCCTGCTTGTCGGCATCCTGAACACCCTCAAGGTTGCATTCGTCGGCATTGTTTTGACGGTCATACTGGGCACTTTTGTCGGCATTGCCAGGCTGTCATCCAACTGGCTGGTTTCACGGATGGCTGCCGCTTATATCGAATTCTTCCAGGATATCCCCATTCTGCTGCAACTGATCTTCTGGTATGCCGTTTTTTACGATTCGCTTCCCGCCCCCCGCAATGCCTTGGAACCATTTCCCGGCATGTTTCTATGCAACAGGGGGCTTGCCTTTGGCATCCCTGAGCCCCATCCAGCATATGGGTATATCGCCGTTGCCTTTCTGGCGGGCTGCCTGTGTGTCTATTTCCTTCGAAAATGGGCAAGAAAAAGACAGGACCGCACCGGTCTGGCGTTTCCGGTATTCAACACGGGATTCCTCGTTTTACTGGGATTCCCCCTGATCACCTGGTTTGTTTTCGGCGCCCCGACCGCCATGAACATGCCCCGGCTTTCCGGCTTTAATTTTACCGGCGGCATCACCGTCAGTCCGGAGTTTACAGCACTTCTTCTGGGATTGGTACTTTATACCGCCGCTTTTGTGGCGGAAATTGTTCGATCCGGCATACAGGCGGTCAGCAAGGGGCAAACCGAGGCAGCCATGTCTTTGGGATTAAAACCCTGGCAGACCCTGAATCTTGTCATTCTTCCCCAATCGCTTCGCATCATCGTTCCCCCACTGACCAGCCAGATGCTCAATCTCACCAAGAACAGCTCTTTGGCTGTCGCCATCGGATTCCCGGATTTTGTATCGGTTGCCAACACCACCATCAATCAGACCGGGCAAGCCGTCGAAGGCGTTGCGCTGATCATGGTGGTCTATCTTGTTTTCAGCCTCATCACTTCTGCATTCATGAACTGGTACAATAAAAAAATTGCATTGGTCGAACGATGACTATCTGCATAAAAAGCAAAATTCGAAACAGGATGGGATAACCCTATGACGCAGCCTTCCAATCTATCTTCTCCTGTCCAGATCGATGATATCAAGCCTCCTTTAACCAGCATTGGGGTGATCGGGTGGATCAGATCGAATTTGTTTAACGGCATATTCAATTCGGTATTGACCCTTGTCACACTTTTTTTCCTATGCAAAATCTTACCCCCGCTGATTCGGTGGATTTTTATCGACAGTCTATGGACAACCCCTTCCACAGACTGCCGATCTGCGAGCGGGGCCTGCTGGTCTTTGATTTCTGCGAATTACCGATTTATCCTGTTCGGTTTTTTTCCGTACGAATTGCAGTGGCGCCCTCTTTCAGCCATGATTCTCTTGGTCGGTCTGCTGCTGATCAGCAGAAATCGGAAGTTGTGGTCAAAAATGCTTTTCTATGCCTGGACAGCCGGTCTTTGTTTTATGGCGATCTTGATGAGGGGGGGCATATTCGGGCTTACCCCGGTAGAAAGCACGCAATGGGGAGGGCTGCCGCTCACTTTTCTTCTGGCGGTTTTCGGGCTCGCCGCTGCCTATCCGCTGGGGGTGCTTCTGGCTCTCGGCAGAAGATCGCGCATGCCGGCCATAAAACTTCTCAGTATTATTTATATCGAAATGATTCGGGGGGTTCCCCTGGTCAGCCTGCTCTTCATGTCCGCGGTCATTTTTCCGCTTTTTCTCCCGGAGGGCCTGACCATCAACAAGATTCTTCGGGCACAGGTTGCCATTATCATGTTCACGGCAGCCTACATCGCCGAAGTGGTCCGGGGAGGACTTCAGGGAATCGCCAAAGGTCAGTCCGAGGCTGCCGAATCCCTGGGTCTGAATTATGTTCAGACCATGCGCCTGATCATCCTGCCCCAGGCTCTGAAAATCGTCATCCCTCCCTCGGTCAGTATCCTGATTTCCGCGTTCAAGGATACTTCCCTGGTGGTCATCATCGGCCTGTACGATATTAAAAAAA
>CAYQKZ010000205.1:0-6361 GCA_964418135.1 uncultured Desulfobacterales bacterium | reverse complement strand
TCATGTCAGTCCGCTGGCCGGCTTCAAAGCGGGCGCCCTCAACTTCGCACTGGCCCAAACCGATCCAAATGCCGTCGTGATTGCGGTCATCGACAGCGATTATGCCGTTGAACCCAATTGGCTGCGGGACCTGGCCAGTCAGTTTGTCATCCCCGCCATCGCCATCGTCCAGGCGCCCCAGGATTACCGGGATGACAACCAGAACATGTTCAAAGCCATGTGCTATGCCGAATACCGCGGTTTTTTCTTTATCGGCATGGTCACACGCAACGAACGAAACGCCATCATCCAGCACGGCACCATGACCATGGTGCGGAAATCGATCCTGGAAGAAGTCAGCGGCTGGGCCGAATGGTGCATCACCGAAGACGCCGAACTGGGGTTGAAAATCTTCGAGAAAGGGTATGAAGCCGCTTATACCGCCACCAGCTACGGACGCGGTGTCATGCCCGACACGTTCATCGACTTCAAAAAACAGCGGTTCCGCTGGGCATACGGCGCCATGCAGATTCTTAGACACCATGCCGCCATGCTGCTTCTTCCGGGCCGATCCAATCTGACCTTCGGCCAGCGATATCACTTCATTGCCGGCTGGCTGCCCTGGATGGCAGACAGCATCAATCTACTGTTTACGATCGCTGCGTTGCTCTGGTCGGTGGCCATGTGTCTGATGCCCTTGACATTCGATCCGCCCATGGTGATACTTTCGGTCATGCCGATGTCGCTTTTCATCTTCAAAATCGCCAAAATGATTTATCTTTATCGCAACCGCGTCGGCGCCAATATCACTCAGACGTTTGCGTCGGCCCTGGCCGGACTGTCTCTTTCCCACACCATTTCCAAAGCCATTCTGCTGGGAGTTTTCACCCGGTCCATTCCCTTTTTCCGAACTCCGAAACTGGCACAAACGCACGCGCTGTTTCATGCATTGATGTCCGCCCGCGAAGAAGGGCTGCTGACCCTGGCGCTGTGGATTGCCATTTTCACCATTACGGCGCGACACGGATCGGACACCCCGGATATTTTCATGTGGCTCATGGTTCTTCTGGTTCAGTCGATACCATACGCGGCTACGGTGATCATGGCGATTATCAGCGGCTTTTCCAGGGTTCCATCCCAACTGATCACCCGGATGACGGCTTCTCCGGGTATGGCTTCCGATACCGGGGATCCGGCGTCCACGCCCGATACCCATTCAACCACAACAGCTTCCTGAACATTTTCTTTTAGGTGATTTTTCATATGGAACAGCGCAAGCGCTCTCTCTGGAAACGATTTGCCACGATCGCCCAACCTTATTTTTTTCCCGACATCCGTGGCGGCGGTTGGACCACGCTGCTGCTGTTGATCATGCTGCTGGTTTTTCTCTTCGGCATTCTCTTTTTATTCGTCAGCGGCATGATCTGGGCCGGAAACCAGGTTGCGCCCGATCTGACCGCAAAAATCGCATCCGGTCTGTTATCGACGATCAGTGACATCTTCAATTCGAAAGCATGGCTGATACTGGTCGGCCTGCTGATCGTTCCCGTCGGAACGTTTTTATTTTTCGGCCGGCACATCCGAAACCGCCGACAAGCATGGGGACTGCTATCCACGGTTCTGATCCTGTCATTATCCGTAACGGGAATCAACGTTGCCTTCAGCTACATCGCCAACTACTTCACCAACGCGCTGGTGCAGAAAAATCAGGACATGGCCTATCTTTTTGTTGTCGTCTATTTCTGCGGCTTCATGATCGGCATCCCGATCGTCGCCTTCTACAGCTATGTACAAAGCTATCTGGCAATGCGCTGGCGGGAGTGGCTGACCCTTGATTTTATAGGTAAATATTTCGACAATCGCTGTTACTACGAAATCGAGAATCAGGCACGGATCGACAATCCGGATCAACGTATCATGGAAGACATCCGGTCGTTCACCCGGACATCTCTGGGATTTTTACTGATTCTGCTCGGATCGATAATGGATCTGATTTCCTTCACCGGCATTCTCTGGTCCAAATCCGTGCTGCTGGTCTGTGTCGTACTGGGATACTCTCTGGTAGGAACCTTATTGACCGTATTGATCGGACGACGCCTGGTCGGCCTGAACTTCAATCAATTGCGGTATGAAGCGGATTTCCGGTATTCCCTGGTGCATGTTCGGGACAATGCCGAATCGATTGCCTTTTACCAAGGAGAAAGACCGGAAATTGCGCAGGTCGGCGATCGATTCCGGAAAGTACTGGGCAATTTCAGTCTGCTCATCGGCTGGCAACGGAATCTGTCCTTGTTTACCACTGCCTACAGTTATCTGCCGGTGGTTTTACCTTTTCTGGTATTGTTTCCCCAATATTTCAGCGGACAGATCGAATATGGAGACATGGTGCAGGCCAATTTCGCGTTTTCGCAAATTTATACGGCGCTATCCCTGATCGTCTCCCAGATGGAACAGATCACCGGTTTCGCGGCCGGGGTCGATCGATTGTCGACCTTTGCCGATGCCCTCACACCAAACCAGCAGCCTGCCCCCGGCATCACCATCGACAAGGCCGACCGGTTCGCCCTGACAAACGTTACCCTGATGACACCCAACCTAAACCGAACCTTATTTCAAAGTCTTTCGGTGGATTTAAACGGCACGAACAACTTGCTGATCGTCGGCCAGAGCGGGGTGGGAAAAAGCTCTCTGCTGCGGGCCATCGCCGGTCTGTGGACGCAGGGCTCCGGCAATATCCTGCGCCCCGATCTGAAGGAGATTTATTTTCTGCCTCAAAAACCATACATGATCCTGGGCTCACTCCGGGATCAACTGCTTTACCCTCGGATACAGCAGCAAATTCCGGATAATGAACTTCAACACGTTCTGCAGACCGTCAACCTAGCGGATCTGCCTGCGCGATCCGGTGGATTCGATGCTGAATTGGCCTGGGCGGATGTTTTGTCTCTGGGTGAGCAGCAACGACTGGCATTTGCCCGGCTTTTCTTGAACCGTCCCGGATTTGCCGTTCTGGATGAAGCCACCAGTGCGCTCGACCGGGAAAACGAAGCTACGCTTTACCGGAAATTGACGGAACTCGGTATTCAATTTATCAGCGTCGGCCATCGCAGCAGTATCCTGGAATATCACAACCATGTTTTGGAACTGCAGGGACAGTCTCACTGGCAACTGATGACCATCGATGCGTACCGCACAAAAACCGGCGTTACCGCCTGAAAGCGGACAAAAGGCCATGATTATGATAAATTCCATGAAACGCCGACTCGCCTTGATCGGATTCCCCCTGATCATCGTACTGATTGGAATCGCCTTGGTGTCATCATCGTTTTCTATCAATAACAATTCCAACGAAGAATTATCGGCCGTTCCGGTACGTGTAGCTGTTGCCGAACCGGTGGCAGCCGTTACGGGTCTGCGGTATTCGGCCAACATCACCCCGCACCGGCAAGTGGATCTGGCATTCAAAGTCGGTGGATATGTTCATGAAATCACTGCTCTTCCTGGTCCAGACGGCAGGTTGCGCGACGTACGGGCCGGTGATCCCGTCCGGCAGGCAATGGTGCTGGCCCGCCTCGATACCAAGGATTACGTCGTGCGTGCCAGCCAGGCCAAAGCCGCTTTGGAAGAAGCACGGGCCTCCCTGGCCATGGCCCAGAAGGAATATGAACGCATGCAAACCCTGGTTAAAGGCGGTTATGTGTCCAAAAGCGACTTTGACCGGAAGCAGGAAATCCTTGATGTTGCCATAGCACGGGTGGATGTCGCCACCGCCCAGTTGGATCAGGCGAACAATCAACAGGCGGATTCCGTTTTGAAATCACCGCTCGACGGGGTGATTGTCAACCGGTTTGTCGAACGCGGAAGTCTTGTTGCCAGCGGCACCAAAGCATTTGTCCTGGTTGACCTGAGTGCGGTCAAGGCGGTTTTCGGCGTACCCGATGCGCTGCTTTCCCGAATCAAGCCGGGCGATGTTCTTTCCGTGATTGTCGATGCGTTGAATCACCGGGAATTCAAAGGAATCGTCACCGCGGTTTCACCTTCGGCGGATGCCAGAAGCCGCGTATTCGACATCGAGATCACCATCCAGAATCCGGACAGAAAACTGAAAGACGGCATGATCGCCACGGTTCATATGGCGGATACGAACAATCCGGGCCGGCCGTCTGCACCATCGTCGCGTCAGTCCACGGCCGGCATCGCATCCGTACCATTGCAGTCGGTGGTTCGTCCGCCGGATAATCCCAAGGGGTATATGGTGTTCGTGGTTGAAGAAAATAACGGTCGATATTTCGCCCAAGCCCGGCGTGTGGAACTGGGTGAGGTTATCGGCCGGCGGGTTCTCGTGCTTCAGGGCATCAGCCCCGGCGATCGGATCGTCACCGCTGGTGCAACCATCATCCATGACGGTGCCATGCTGAACATCATCCCCTGAAGGAAATTTCCCCATGCAATCAAAGGACGAAGCACATCTTTTAGAAAAACACAACACGGCCCGGTATTTTGTCGAAAACCGCCATATCGCCTGGGTGCTTCTGGTGGGCGTCATCCTGTGGGGATTTTACGGCTATTTAAAAATGCCCCAGCGCAAGGACCCGGACATCCCCATCCGACTGGCGGCGGTCACCTGCTCCTGGCCCGGTGTTCCAACAGAGAAGGTGGAGGACCTGATCACCCGAAAAATAGAAGATAAAATCGCTGAAAACGACAAGGTGGACCGCATCGAATCGACCACCCGCACGGGTCTGGCTGTGGTCATCATCAAACTTCACGACGATATCGAAAATGTGCCCGACGTCTTCGACGATATTCATCTCAAGCTGTCCGCCATTCGAGGACTTCCCGAAGGCGCTTCACCGATCAACTTCATCAAGGATTTCGGCGACACTACCAGCCTCATGCTCACCGTTGCCTCCCCGCTCGAAGGTGACGTCGAAATCTCCCTGCGCGCCCATCAGGTGGAAGATGTCATTCGGTCTTTTCGTACCGGGCGGACAACAGACCGCGTCAGCATCGTCATCGTTTATCCGGATTCGATTCCCGAACGAACCATCCAGCGGAATGTCGATCTTTTTTCCGCCTATGTCACAACGAACGGTTTGGGAACCGACATTTCCGACCGGGTGTCTCCGAGTCTGGCGGTATTCGACATGAAAACCCCGCTGACCGATGACCAGATCCAGGAAAGTATCGACCGATTCATCGAAGACAATCTGAAGGAATCCGAATTCAGTCCGGATATCTGGCGACCGACCGTGATCCGGGATCCGGGATCGTCCATCGAGATGCTGGCCCGTGTGGCCGGCAGCAAGTATTCGTTCAAGCAACTGGAAGCCTGCACCGAAGAAATCATGCGCACCCTTCAGGCGATGTCCATCGTCTCCCGCGTCACCCGCTGGGGGGTGCAGTCCGAGGCCGTTTATCTGGAGTTTTCCCAGGAACGGATGGCCGCATACGGCATCGGACCCTTGCGGATCAAAGAGGCGCTGGCAGCTCGCAATATCCGGTTGAGCGGGGGGGTTGTGGAAAGCGGCGGCAAGACGATGCTGGTGGACCCTTCCGGTGAGATCGTCAACGAGACGGAGTTGGGAGCCGTAGCCATTGGCCGTGCCAGAAACGGTTCCATTGCCTACCTGCGGGATATCGTCGAAATCGAACGCGGCTATGAAACCCCGGCCCTCAAACGCAATTTTCTGACGGCACGAGACAGTCAGGGCCGCTGGCACCGCATGCCCGCCATCACCCTGGCCGTGACCATGCGAACCGGTGGCAATATCGGCCATTTTTCCCGTGTTGTAGATAAAACACTGCATGATCTGAAACAGCGCCTGCCGGAAGATATGCTGCTTTCCCGCACTTCGGATCAGCCCCGGCAGGTCATACAGAAAGTCGATCTGTTCATGTCGAGCCTGTATGAGGCCATTTTTCTCGTCATTCTGGTAGCGTTCATCGGATTTCGCGAATGGCGTTCGGCGCTGTTGATGGCGCTTTCCATCCCCATCACGCTGGCCATGACCTTCGGCATGATGCAGATTCTCGGCATCGATATTCAACAAATATCCCTGGCAGCCCTTATCCTGTCATTGGGACTGCTCGTGGACGACCCGGTGGTAGCCAACGATGCCATCAAACTGGAACTGCGTACGGGCAAGCCGCCTGAAGTGGCGGCCTGGCTCGGACCCACCAAGCTGGCCACCGCCATCGTCTATGCCACAATCACCAACATCGTCGCCTATCTGCCGTACCTGATGCTGAGCGGAGACAAAGGGCGATTTCTGTTTTCGATGCCGGTCGTCATCGCCTGTTCACTGATTGCTTCACGCATCGTGTCCATGACCTTCATTCCGCAGCTCGGCATGATACTGCTCCGGCCCGGCCGGAATGT
>CAYQKZ010000204.1:0-6364 GCA_964418135.1 uncultured Desulfobacterales bacterium | reverse complement strand
ATCCGGAACAGGTGTATGGGTTCTATCCACATGAAGTTTCCGGCGGGATGGGGCAGCGCATCATGATCGCGATGATGCTGATTCCGGAGCCGGCGCTGCTGATCGCCGACGAACCGACGTCGGCACTCGATATGACCATTCAGCTTCAGGTGCTGACCATCCTGGATGATCTGGTTACCCGGCGGGGTATGGGTATGATCTTCATCAGTCATGACCTGGAGCTGGTCGCCCGCTTCTGCGATCGGGTCATTGTCCTGTATGCGGGCCGGATCATGGAAATCTGTGATGCGAAGGACCTGCTGCACGCTCGGCATCCTTATACGTGCGGACTCCTGAACTGCCTGCCGCGTGTCACTGGAAACGGCGGCCGGCTGCCGACCCTGGAACGACAGGAGGCCTGGCTTGAATCCTCATTCTCCGGTTAGCCCGACAACAACCGTTCATATGCTGAAAATAACCGACCTCAACGTGGTGTTTGGAATCGGTGCAGCCCGAAATCACGCCGTAAAAAATATTTCCTTTGAAATTGAAAAAGGGAAAAGTTTCGGTCTGATCGGAGAATCCGGTTCCGGAAAATCAACGGTTCTGAACTGTATCACCGGACGGTTAGACTGTTGGACAGGGGATATCCGGGTTGCCGGCCGGCTTGTTCCTCCAAAACGGGATATGCCTTTTTACGGAAGCGTCCAGATGGTGTTTCAGGATCCTTACGGATCACTTCATCCCGGGCATACCGTCGACCGGACGTTAAGGGAGCCGGTGGCCATCCATAAACTGGGGGATGCCGCCCGCCGCGTCGAAAAAATTCTGGAAGAGGTCGGTCTGGGAAACCGTTTCCGATTCCGATACCCTCACCAGTTGTCCGGCGGGCAGCGGCAGCGGGTGGCCATTGCCAGGGCCCTGATTCTGGAGCCTGGAATCCTCCTCCTGGATGAGCCGACGTCGGCGCTGGATGTCTCGATCCAAGCTGAAATATTGAATTTGCTCAGTCAATTACAGGAAGAGCGCTGTCTTACCTATCTTCTGGTCAGTCACAATCTGGCGGTGATTTCTCATATGTGTCACACCGTTGCCGTCATGAATCAGGGGATTTTGGTGGAGCATCTCACCCGGAACCAGCTCAGACAGGGGGATATCCGGCATCCCTACACGCGGGAGTTGATGGCGGCAAGTCGCGGATTTCTCCGCTCCCCTTGAATCCAATCCATCCATCTCTGTCGATTCTCCAACGCCCAGACACGCTGTTCATCCAGATTTTTCTTGACAAAAGTCATGATGGCTGTAATGTAGCTTTAATGTGACTAATTTGTGAATTTCGTTTAGTGAATTTTGATCGGTCACATTATTACGAAAATCGAAAACCCGTATGAAATCGTTTGGAGGCATCATGTCACAGATTCAACAAATCGGCGTTATCGGCGCCGGCAACATGGGCAGCGGAATTGCCCAGAAAATAGCCCAGGAAGGGATTCCTGTGGTGATGATCGATACGAAGGATGAATTCGTTCAAAGAGGACTCGATACCATTCAGAGACTGCTTCAGGAAGGCGTGGAACGCAAGCTGTTCAAGCCGGAAAAAGTCACGGAAATCATGTCCCGGATCACGGCGACAACGGATTTTGAGGCCGTGCGGGATGCGGATCTCGTGATCGAAGCCGTTTTTGAAGACAAGGCCGTCAAAACCGAGCTGTTTAAAAAACTGGATGCTGTTTGCTCGGAAAAAACGATTCTGGCGACCAACACCTCCAGTTTTTATGTCCGGGAATTTGCCGAACACATCAACCGGCCGGATCGGTTTGTGGGCCTCCATTATTTTTTTCATCCAGCCAAAAATCGGCTGCTCGAAGTCATTCCGCATGCAGGCACCAGCGCGGCAACCATTGAAAAATCCCTTCTGGCAGCCAAACTTCATGGCAAAACCGCCATTCTGGTAAAGGATGCACCGGGCTTTGTCGTCAACCGCTTTTTCGTTCCGTTTCTGAATGAAGCCGCCCGCATGCTCGAAGAAAGCATTGCCGACATTCCGACCATCGAAGAAGCCTGCAAACAGGCATTTAAAATCGGCATGGGGCCGTTTCAGCTCATGAACGTTACCGGCATTCCCATTGCCGTCCATGCGGCGACAACCCTGGGCAATGAACTGGGGCCGTTTTATGCTCCCTGTAATATGTTGAAAGCTCAGATGGAAAAGAAGGAAAACTGGAATCTGGAAGGTGCCGTGGATGAAAGCCGGATTCAGGCCGTCTCCGATCGGATGTACGGCGTCTGCCTGGGGGTATCCGCCGCGCTGGTGGATGAAGGAGTGGCGTCCATCGAGGATACGGATCGGGGGGCCAAGATCGGTCTACGGTGGACATTCGGCCCCTTTGAAATCGTCAACCGGATCGGTATCGACAAAGCCTATGCCGTGGTCGATGCGGTCTGCCGAAAATACCCGGATTTCAACATGCCCACGCTGCTGTCCAATCAGAAACAGCTTGGTAAACCCTTTGACTTCAATTTTGTGGATATGGATGTCAAAGATGGGATTGCCACGATTACGCTGAACCGCCCGGAAGCTATGAATGCGTTGAACGAGCAGGTTGTGGCACAGATCGACAGCCGGTTTTCGGAGGCCGAAAGTCGTTCCGATGTTAAGGCCATCGTCATTCAGGGAGCGGGAAAAGCCTTTGTGGCGGGTGCCGATATCCGGTATTTCGTCAACAAGATCAAGGCGGACAAAATATCGGACATCGTGGCATTTACCCGTAAAGGCCATGATGTCCTGCTGAAAATCGAAAATTCGCCCAAACTGACCATCGCTTTGCTGGACGGGCTTTCTTTGGGTGGCGGCAGTGAACTGGCACTGGCCTGTCAGGCCATTGTGGCCACATCCGCCGGTTCCATGGCTTTTCCGGAAACCGGCATCGGCATTTATCCAGGGTTGGGCGGCATGCTGCGTCTGGCCCGTCAGGTGGGGCCGGAACTGGCCAAATATTATGTTTTCACGGGTACTCCCATCAGCGTTCAGGATGCCAAGGCGTTGGGCGTCTTTCATAAACTGGTGGGGCCGGCCGAGGTTCCAGCCGCCATTCAGGAGATTGTTTCCGAAGGTCGGCCGGATAAATACCGTGCCCGAAACCTGCCGGACAAATTCAAACCGCTGGCCGACATGTTTACGGCCGATCGGGTCGGTGCCTGGCTGGCTGGAAAGATACCGGAAGGGGTGGATACCGATGCCGGCGCCAAAGCCCGGAAGACCATCGGATTCAAGGCGCCGCTGGCATTGAAAATCGCTGCGGAAATCATCGATCGACAGGTGGGAATATCCATTCTCGATGCGGTGGAAATCGAACTCGGTGAGATGGCTGCCATATTTTCGACGGCTGATGCCCTCGAAGGATTGTCATCTGCCGGCCGAAAGCGCCCGGAATTCAAGGGTGTGTAAATTGATCCGTTCCGGGAATATCCACTTGCCGCGCCATGCTGCGGTTTTGAGTGGTTCGGAACGGTCTGTCCGACAACAAGATTCCATTATTCATTGAAGGGACGAACTATGCATAAACTCCTGACCGACCAGCCCGGCGCTACCATGGTGCTGCTGGGTAACGAAGCCATTGCCCGGGGAGCCATCGAGGCCGGTGTCGCGGTTGCCACGACTTATCCCGGAACACCGTCATCGGAAATTTCCCTGAATTTTTTTCAGATATCCCAGGAATCCAGCCTGTATTTCGAATACAGCACCAATGAGAAAGTATCTCTCGAAGTGGCTGCTGCAACGGCCAATGCCGGGGTTCGCAGCATGTGCGTGATGAAACATGTCGGCATGAATGTAGCAGCGGATGCGCTGATGACCCTGGCGTATGTCGGGGTCAAGGGCGGGCTGATCATTCTGACGGCCGATGATCCGTTTATGTTCTCCAGCCAGAACGAACAGGACAACCGATACTATGGAAAACTGTCGGGACTGCCGGTGCTGGAACCGTCTTCGGTTGAAGAAGCCAAGAACATGATCCCCTATGCCTTCGAACTTTCCGAAGCCCTGCAGGAACCGGTCATTTTTCGAACCACGACCCGGATCAATCACTCGACCGCCCCGGTCACTCTCGGGCCGATTCGGGATCGGGTCTGCAAAGGCGATTTCGCCAAAGACCCCTTCAATTATGTGACGGTGCCGGCGGTTTCCCGAAAGCTTCATGTCAAGCTTCTGGCCAATCTGGAAAAGGCCGCGGAACAAACCGAAACCTCACCCTATAATTTTGTTTCCGGAAGTGGTGCCTGGGGAATCATCTGTAACGGCGTCAGTTATGCCTATATCTCGGATGCGGTTCGGGACCTGGGTATTCAGGACAAGGTACGCATTCTGCGCATCGGCTTTTCCCATCCCATGCCCCAGAATATGATCAAATCATTCCTGAAATCCTGTGAAAAAGTGCTTGTCGTCGAAGAAGGTGAGCCTTACATGGAAGAGGCTGTCAAAGCATTCGCCCAGGAGGCCGGACTGACAATTCCCATCAACGGCAAAGGCAAGAACCTTTTTTCCAGACTCTATGAATTCAACCCGCGGTTGGTACGCCAGGTCGTGGCCGGATATTTCGGTGTTCCCTGCTCGCTTGAACCGATTGTGGATCTGTCGAACGTTCCCGAAATCCCCCAGCGGCCGCCCAATCTCTGTGCCGGATGTTCTCACCGGGCAACGTTTTATGCGGTCAAGAAAGCCGCCGAGGGGATGGACACCATTTATCCCACGGATATCGGCTGCTATACGCTGGGCTTTCTGCCGCCGCTGTCGATGGGGGATTTTCTGATCTGCATGGGATCATCCGCCGGAACATCCTGTGGATTCTCCAAAGTCACGGATAAAAAAGTGGTTTCCTTTATCGGCGATTCCACGTTCTTCCACTCCGGAATTCCCGGCCTGGTGAATGCGGTCTTCAACAACCACAATTTCACATTTGTGATACTGGACAACGGGATTACGGCCATGACCGGTCATCAACCCAATCCCGGTGTGGACATGGGCCTGATGAAACTCGACGGATACGGCCGGATATCGATCGAGGCTGTCGTCCGGGCCCTGGGAGTTCCGCACGTTTCCGTCATTCACCCTTACAAAGTCAGGAAAAGCATCGAAACCCTCCGCGAAGCATTCAGCTTCAAAGGGGTTTCCGTCGTCATCGCCCAGGAAATGTGTACCCTTTATGCCAAGGGGTTCAAGAAAACCAAATCCCGCGCCTATTATGTCAGCGATAAATGCCGCAATCACCGGGACTGCATCAGCCAATTGGCCTGCCCTGCCTTTTTCCTCGAAGGGGAAAAAGTAAAAATCAATCCAGTCATGTGCGACGGATGTGCGGTATGTGCCCAGATCTGTCCGGAAAACGCCATATTGCCCGTTAAATCCTGATTTGCCATACCGTTCACCGTCAGCGAATAACGGTGAACGATGAACGGCATTTTTACATAACCCTTTCGATTTATCTGTAAAGGAAAGCCATATGTCAGACATAACACGATTGATTATCGTTGCGGTCGGAGGGCAGGGAAACCTGCTGGCGTCCAGCGTATTGGGAGAGGCCGCGCTGCTGGCCGGAATCCCCCTTCGCATGAGTGAAATTCACGGCATGGCCCAGCGGGGCGGCGTGGTGGAGTCGGCGCTGGTGTTCGGAAACGCGCAAAGTACCATCATATCGGACGGAGAAGCCGATGTGCTGCTCGGGTTCGAGCCTTCCGAAACCCTGCGTGCCTTAAACAAGTGCAATGCCCGGACGGTTGTCATTACCAACCTGTCTCCGCTGCCGCCATTTACCACCGCCATCGGCAAAGGGGTATACCCGGATATCGATCAGCTTCAGCAGCTCATCCGGGAGAAAACCGCCCGGTTGATTACCATGAATGCCGTGGATCTGGCCAAAACAGCCGGTAATGTCCTATCGGTGAATATGGTTCTGCTTGGGGCTCTGATTCAGACCGGCATTCTTCCAGTGACCGCCGATCATGTCAAAACTGCGATCCGTACCAAAACCAAGGCGGCCTTCGTCGATATCAACACCCGTGCTTTCGATCTGGGTTTCGAGGCGGCTTCACGGCAGTGATTCAGGCAACTCACACTTTAATGAATCATCGTAGATTATTTTTTTTCGAGTTGCCTAAGATGGATGTATCCAGGGCTTGGTTCTATCTTCGTCCACTACTTTAAGTTAAGAAAACAGCCCGGCAATTTATTGCCGGGTTTGAATGAAACATATTTCACCAGTCCCGTAGGGGACGGAAGATTCCCCAGCTTTTCTGCCGTTCCTACGGAACTAAAATTATTCATTCATGTTGACTCCGGCAATGAATTGCCGGGCTATTTTCGATTGGAGTGGGCCAAGTTAGAACCAAG
>CAYQKZ010000203.1:0-6431 GCA_964418135.1 uncultured Desulfobacterales bacterium | reverse complement strand
TATCGGATCAAGTAGCGGCTGTAATCTGAGCAATCTTTTCATCACCCCAGGGTGCGGCGTACTTTGGGTACGCCGGTACGCCGCAGCGACGAAGAATATAACGCAACGCAGCCTCCGGGCTTATTACGAACCCATCATATTTCATTTCATAAGACAGCAGGGTGGAGTTTATGCTGAAATGTATCTCAGCTCGTACAAAGTGATTTTTCAGACCACTTGAAAACGATCCAGTTGCGGTGCTTCTCCGATTCCGGACTTCTCCATTCTCCAGATACAGTCCCTGGATAGATAATAAAATCTGACGGAATCCTCGATGCTGTTGATGGTGTCTTCTATCCGGTGCTTCATTTTCAGGAATTGTTTTTCCGTCAGGTTTGGGCATTCAAAAACTGACTTCTGAACCCGGTAACCGTATTTTTTCAAAACCTTCACGATGCGGTATCGTATCCGGTCATCAACGATGTCGAAGCACACGAGATAGAACATGATCTGTAGCCAATCAGCAGTGAGAAGGGTTTGATAAAACCAAAACATAGATGGCATATCGACAATCGTTTTACATGTTCCAGGCAAATGGTTGATAAACGATATCCGGATTTTCCAGTGAATTCCCGAAACTTTTAACCTGCTGATAGATCAGCCAGCGATAAGTGATGGATTTGTTTATCGGTGGATACTGAACGGTACGGCTCATCATGCTCTCGTAGGCGGCGATGAATGTCCGATTCAGAGCTGGCTTCATTTCGATGGGGCGTTTGGCTTTCATATCGTCTTCATCCACATAGTCCTTGGGTGCGGATTCCCGGTAGATGAAATCATCGGGTTTCACCAGCCGTTTGTTCACCAAGCCCAGAACCATTCTATCCCCCAGATAAGTGCGATATTCCTCCACCAGATCGCAGGCCAGTGACGGCCGGCCGTAGCTGATCTCATGTAGAGAGCCCAGATAGGGGTCGAGCCCGCAGGTCTTGATGGCGGACTGCACCTCGTTGGTCAGCAGGGTGTAAACAAACGAGAGCATGGCATTGATCGGATCGAGCGGAGGGCGCCGGTTCCTGCCTGAGAAAAAAAATCCTTCATTGATGATGAATTTCGGGAAGGCATTGAAATAGATGTTTCCGGTTGCCCCTTCGATGCCGCGGATATACTCCAGAGTCGAGTGCTCTTGAATACATGCACTGAGCGATTTGACCTTTGCGGCAGCGATCCGAAGCGTTTCTGCTTCGTATTGCCTGGCTCGCAGGAGTAACAAGCGGTACATATTTTCGATTTTGCCTCGGACGATCAAGCCAGCCACCCGCGCGGCGTAGGCTTTGTCGCTCAGTTTCAGATATTGGTTCATCCGAAGCGAAACATGCCGGTGTTCGTCGATGGCCAGTCGGGCGCGGTATCGGCCTGTCGGCGTCAAAAATACGGTTTCAATGCGGTTCCGGATCAAAAAGTCCAACACGCCGCCGGAAAGGGAGGCATAGCCGACCAGAATCAGCTTTTTGAGACCCCCGGTCGGCACCTCTGCGACGGCAGTGTCTCCTTTGAACACTTTCAGGGATTCTCCGACCCGCCGCAAATAACTTCCGGATTCCAGAACATACAATGATTCGGTCATGAGATACCTTCTCCGATCATATATAAACTTTCAAAAAATTCTTTTCGCAAGGCAGCCGTGAGGAGTGAGGCGTACTTTTGGGTACGCCGCAACGACGAGGGATGCAGCGCAACGCAGCCTCCGGACTTTTTACGAAACCATCTTCAGATTGGCTTGTCTGATAGCGCCTTCTTGAAAGAAGTAACTTGCGGATGGCATGTTATGACAATGTCTTTTTCCGTTTTTGATTCGATCTAAAGGACATAAACGCGCCTGGCAAATCGGGGCTGTACAGCATTCCTGACATTTTGGATCGGTCAGGGGATCAGATACCCACTGCTCAAAATTTTCGTTCAATCTCAATTCCCCATCCGGTAACAACCGACCAACCATATTGACTGTGTCATCGAGCGCGACAGAACATTTTAAAACCCTCAAGTCGGGCATGATTGTTACATGGTTGCTTCGTGCGGCATAACACACGCCGCCATTTGGAAAATATCGGCTCACTCGCGTAGCCAGTCCGTAATTATGTGTCAAAGCGTATATTGATTCGAGTATATCTTTTCTTTGGTCATGGGGAATCAGCATGGAAGTATCATTATCGCCTCCCAGGTCGGATGCGAAGGTATGATCCATTACAAAACGGTTATCCCCCCCAAAATGTTGGGACAGATGCTCTAAAAACCGATCGAGATTTTCGGGTGCAACACTGGCTGTTGTATGATTGGTTCGTATCGTACATGAGGCATTGATTTTTTCGTTTTTGATGCGCAGTAAATTATTTACAATCCGCTGATAGGTCGGCTTGCCATTGGCCGCTGGTCTCAAAGATTCATGGATATCCGGCACTCCATCCAGCGTAACTTGAAAATGACTGATACCCGCAGAAAATAAACGGACAGGGTCCATCAGAATTCCATTGGAAGTAAGAGAGGAAAAAAAAGTCACTTCGGATTCCAGGCAAAGTTCTCTGCATCGTTCCAGAAAGGGGATTATTTTTGCTGTTTCAAGTGTCGGCTCCCCACCCATCAGATTGATCGATATATGACGAACTCCCTTGGCAATTTTATTTTGGATCAACGAATATATTGCTGTATATGCTTTATCTGTCATCCGAGGCTGATTGTTGTGTTGCTGATAACAATAACCACAGGCGCAATTGCAGTTCAGAGTTGGAAATATCATCAACTCGAAACGATCGTCTAAATCCACCTGCTGATAGATATCTTTGAGTATCTGGTTGCGATTGAACGGTAAACTGGAAACATATTCAGCTTTTATGAATGTATGCCGATCTTTTTCAGCAAGAAGTTCAAAACGATCCAGAATGTCCTCTTTCTTTTCGATGCCATACAGCGGATGGGTTGGATCAGAAATTATCAGCCACTCATTACGTTGGGCATTGTTACGAATAAGACTGTTCAATCCGTATTTTTGAATTTCAACAAATGGATGAAGATGCATAGTATGTTTTTCCCTTTCAACCTTGATAATTTTTTACTGTAGTAAATCGACGACCGATAACTCATCGATTTTATTGATCTGTATGCCTATATGTTTCTCATTATTCAGACCATCCAGCCCATATTGACCTCCGTGTCTGGCCATGTCCGTCCACGAAGCAAATATTCAATGGTTCAGTTGTAACCGTTCACTCCCCCTCCCTGATGGATAAAACTGGAAGAGAGTAACTATTTGAAAACATGGTGTGCCCCCCTCCCGACCTCCCCCCGCTGGGGGGAGGAGGTGAACGGTTACGTTCAGTTGAATCCCCAGCCGGGGAATCAATCCCCTGCGGTCTTAAGAAAGTAAAACTCCGTTGCCGTTGGCTTACATAAAATTCAAAATTGATATTGTCGAATGGCTGTCACCGACAGCCGCAATTTCCGTTGCTTCAAGGTTTGTCATTGAGTACAGGAATTACAATAATTTCCATCTGATCACCTCCTTTTGTCGCTCTATATTCTTGCTATCAACTTATAACTATATGATATATTACAGTTTATTATATTCAGATCGGATAAATTCAGGAGAATACATTCTCTCCAGGCGTCGAACCGTAAAATGCCCATGTGCCATGTCCTGAAAATGATCGATAAACAGGGTGTTGACGATGGCACCACCGGCAGCACCTACCACCGGTACGGCCTGAGCCGCCAACTTTTCCGATACATTGATTTCAAATCGAATGGCGATCTCGTTGACAAGCCGGATCAGCACAGGAATCCCTTCCTGGATCAGACCTTTTTCAGTAAAATAAGCGGCGGCATCGGAAACCGCTTTTGCAAGTGCAGAGCGAATGGCGAAATAGGCGGATTCGACACCGTCGTCACTTGTGTTGCGACCTCCCAGTGCAAACACCTCGATGCATGCAAATCGTGCATCAACTGTGTCCAGTCGTTCGCCATGGCTCCTGGCAATATCGGCGACCGAGCGAAGCATCACGCAAGTGGAAATCGGCAGCTCAACCGCCAGTCCGGGCAGGCCGAAAGCACCGCCAACAGCGCCAGTTACGGCGACCATGACTTTGTGCATAAAATCCCAAGAAGGTGAAGCCGCCTGATAATCCAATGATGCCAGCGATACAGTCAGGGCTTGTTGCAGTGATTTTCGGGTTGCGACGGTAATGGCTTGTTGCCAGTCTTCAGGAAGCATTTCAATCCCCTTCTCGATAGGAAGGCCGATAGCGTTCATCACGGTTGCCAGAAAGCTGGGGTTTTCAAGGATGTTTTTTGCATGCTGAAGATCTAATTCGTCTTTACGAGTCAGTTTCATAACTACCTCCTTACCGAGAATATGCATCCATGACCTCCCTCCCCCAGCGGGGGAGGGTCGGGGTGAGGGCTATATGCAGCGCAACGCAGCATCCGGACTTTTTACGAAGCCATCACCCTTGATCGAGACTGAATCGCCCACTGATAACATCACATGACAATTTCTTGTTATTATTGACCTCACCCCATACGAAATGACCGTTTTGAATCGTCGTTTCATTGATTCTGGCCGTTGCTCCTACGGCATCGATATGAATACATCCGCGGAAACCGTTTGTTTTCAATACGGTGTTGCACTGAATCGCTTTTACAAAGGCCCGTTCCATATCGGTTGAAAAGATTACGACCGCATTTGTTTCCACCAACATCAGTTTCAGGTTACGAATATGACTTTCAGGCAATACTTCCAGTTTACCTTTGACATTGTGAATCCGGAGTTTATTGACTGAAATCGGATTGATCGTCATTTTCGAGCAAACTGCTTTGATGTTTAACGATTCGAGCATGTTTTGAGGTAAAGTGATTTCAATATCGGAATGAATGGGTCCGTTCGAACCTCTGAAACGGTCGTTAAGTGAAATTTCAACATGTTGAGTGTCATCGTTTATGTTCAGTTCGATTCGGCTATTATCGCATGAAGACAATTGCATCTTGATGTTCGGTTGTTCCGCAGTGCTTGAAATAATCAATGAGCCGGGAATACCGATACGAACATTCATGGTTTCGATTGCATTGAATTGATGGGTGATCATTGGACTCTCCTTAATATATTGATGGTTCTATATCATACCCCTAAGCCGGGGAATCAATCCGTCGGACTCAGGGGGGTTGAAGTCAGTTGTTGTTCGTCACCATCCGCCGCCACCACATCCACAATTGCCATTTGAATTGAAGTCGTTTTCAATTACAGGAATTTCAAGAATTTCCATCCGATCACCTCCTTTTTATATGTATTTTATTTTTCTTTAATATATTCAATTATTCAGCAGAAAGAATTTCTATTTGCATGTTTTTATCACTTCATAATGAATCTCTTTTTATTTGGTTAGACAAAGCGTTGAAAACCAAAGTGACAAAATCGAAAAAGAATTTTCATAGACTTTCACAATTTCATTCCACAAGGCTGCCCGGAGGAGTTATCCTGTAATGGCAGTCTGCCGGTCGCCCCGACGGTGTCTGTCCGTGCTCGTCTGTGTTTGTCCGTGTCAACACCATAAGGCGATCCGCCGGCCGCCCAAACTAATGCATAGTTTGATGATCTCGGATGTTAACTTAGTCGAAGGAAAATGAAAAAAGTGAAAAAAATTGAAGAAAAAAAAAGAGGAGTTCAGATGTGAAATCCAGACTCGAAAAGTAGTCTGGATTTCCTATTTGATAGGATGATATAGACTTCCAGAAAATTCATTTCTCAAGGCAGCCGTGAGGAGATATCCTATAGAGGCGACCTGCCGATCGCCCCGTCGGTGTCTGTCCATGTCCGTCTGTGTTTGTCCGTGTCAAACACCACTTGGCGATCCGCCGTCCGCGCTTTTTACGAATCCATCATTATATCTTCACGAATAATAAAACGGCAGCAAGGTGCCAATATCATAAAAATCCCACTCGATTTGATTTTGGTAATATTTTTCGATGCCCAATTTTTTTAGAAGTTGCTCAGTGCCAGGCTGGATATGCTCCAGGCGAGCCACTTCCTGTTCGCAGACAAATTCTGACGGCTTACCGAGTTTCCAGAGAGCGAGATGTTTGCATAGTTTTAGGGGAAGGCACAGAACCTGCAACGTGTAACCACTGTCATCGCCGCTGCCCAATACCGCATCGAATAGTGTGAGAGATTGTTGATAGTTTCCACTCGTGGCATAAATAATACCCAACCACTTTGCCGAGAGCATCTCTGGATATTCAGACAATCGTTGGCTTTTCAGCAGAAAATCGGCAGCCGAATCCAGGTTCCGAATCGTGTTGCCGGTTTTTTGGGCAAGCGCACAAATATTCAGTTGGTGCATGAAAATGAACGGCTTTCGCGTGCCCCCCAGCAAGTCGATTTGTTCCAGATCGTAAACAGCTTCGGG
>CAYQKZ010000202.1:1912-6439 GCA_964418135.1 uncultured Desulfobacterales bacterium | reverse complement strand
TCATGTTCATTCTGGTCGGGCTTCTGGGGCAGGCCATCGGAACAGCTTCCTTTCCGTACATGGCCAGACTGGCCGCCGAAAATCGGATTCCGGAGATGAATCAACTGCTGGACAGCACACTGAAATTCCTGTCCTTGATCATCCCCTTTTCGATGCTGCTCATCATCCTGCGGCATGAAGTCGTGGCGGTTCTATTTGAAAGGGGGCAATTCGATAGATTCGCCACGAATCAGACCGCCGGGGTTCTCTTATATCTGATGATCGGAGCCTTTGCCTTTGCCGCTCAGACCGTTGTGGTCAGAGGATACTACGCCATCCGAAACACTCTGTTTCCGGCAATTTACAGCACAGTCGGCGTGATGCTGTCCATTCCGTTTTACATTCTGGGCATGAAGCTCATGGGGGCCGGCGGTGTGGCTTTGGCAATATCCATATCCGCAGTGTTACAGGTTGTGCTGCTTTATACCCTGTGGAATCGCAGAAGCAACAACACCAGTGGCCAAGATGTTTACAAGGGCTATGCAAAGATGATCCTGTTGAGCATTCCAATCGGCATGGCTCTGGAATTTCTTCGAAAAGTGCTTTCACAGTGGATACCCGACAGGGGGTTGATTGGAAACCTGCTGATCTGCTTTATCACAGGGCTGTCTTTTCTGATCCTGCTTTTCATCTCCGGATATCTTTTCAATATTCGGGAGATCACCGGCACTTTCCGGCGACTGATTCAAAAAGCAATTTGACAGAATCAATCTTTTTCCTTTATCATCCGTTGCACTTTCAGCGGATAATATCCGAGTTTTTTAACCCACACCCCAATCTTCTCCCACAAGGAGATGAAATTAACTGCCAGCCCCCGTTTATGCGCAAAAATCCTGAAAAATGGTTGACTTTGTCTGCATGGCTGATCGTTCCTTCCCTGTTCGGCCTGCTTTCCATCTTATTGGGGCAGGATGCCAATTGGGATCTTCGGAATTATCACTTCTACAACCCCTATTCGTTTATCAACGACAGAATGGATTTCGATATCCTGCCCAGCCAGGTCGCCAATTTCTACAATCCACTGTTTTATGTGCCGTTTTATTATGCCATAACCCATCTATCCCCCAAAGGGGTGGGATTCCTGCTGGGCTGGATTCAAGGCTTCAATTTTCCGCTGCTGCTGGCCATTGTTCGGCAGATGATCCCCCCAGCAAATGCCGATAAAAATTTCCACTGGAAGCATGGCGCCTTCAGTGTCGGCATCGCACTGATCGGTATGCTGGGCGCCGCCAATATTTCCGAACTGGGAACCATGTTCAGCGATAACCTTCTCAGCATCCTGATCCTGTCTTCCCTCTGGATCATTTTATCGTCAATGCGACGGCTGCTGGAATCCGGATGGAAGATCAGGCTTGGCATCGTGATCGGGGCTGGTTTTCTGGCAGGCACAGCCATCGGCTTCAAACAACCGACCGCTATTTATGCCATCGGACTTTGTGCGGCATTCTTCGTGCTGAAATCGCCTTTCATGCATCGGTTTTTCCTGTCTTTTTTTTATGGCATCGGTGTACTGTTCGGCATCGCGGCCAGCGGAGGATTCTGGCTGTACGAAATGTGGGTACGGTTCAAAAATCCACTGTTCCCCTATTTCAATCTGTTCTTCCGGTCTCCAATGGCAACCATTGGAGACTACCGGGACGCATCGTATCTTCCCGACAGCCTCGGCGGAGCATTGATTTCCCCTTTCTTTTTCGGGTTCGCGCCTTATGAATTTGCGGAAGTGGCATACCGGGACCTGCGGATTCCACTTCTCTACGTGTTGCTGCTGGCACTGCTCGTAAAAAAGATGACCGATCGTATTTCATTTCAGCCAATTCATCAACCGATCATAGAAGACCCGGTTTACAACTCCGCTATATGTTTTCTGCTGGCATTCGGGATCATTTCTTATCTGACCTGGTTGAAAATGTTCGCCATTTTCCGGTATATTCTTGTCATTGAACTTCTGGCCCCTTTAGGCATCTGGTTGATTCTGGATCGGTTGATCGGCAGCCGTACGGCAAAACAAGTGGTTGCAGGCGCCGCCCTGCTGTTTGTTCTGATCACCCTGAAACCCGCCGACTGGGGACGGGTGTCCTGGGGACAGGACTACTTCGGAGCAACACTTCCTGTCATTGAAAAACCGGAACGCACCATCGTCATTATGACCGGCGCAGATCCATCATCCTACCTGATCCCGCTGTTTCCCAAAGATATCCGATTTATTCGCATCCAGAGCTATTTCACCGGGCCTTCCGATCATCCCAACGGCTACGACCGTCTGATGGCGGATATCATATCCAAACACGACGGGCCGATATACATCCTCTTCCGAGCTTGTGAAAAAATCGGTGCCATATCGGCACTCGATGCCTATGGAATAGATATGGAAAGCCATTCCTGCCAGACATTCAAACCGCATATCGAATCCAATGTAGAAGGCTCGCTTAATTTCTGTGCAGTATTTAAAAGGTTCAACCATGAATGAAAGCCACATTTCGAACGGTTATCGGACGGCTGTTCTGATTCCCTGTTTCAATGAAGAAAAGAGCATTGAAAAAGTGGTGGAGGATTTTCGCAAGACACTTCCCGGTGCAACCATTTATGTTTACAACAACCGCTCCACCGACCGGACGGCAGATATCGCCGCCGCAGCCGGAGCCCGCGTTCGGGATGAAATCCATCCCGGCAAGGGAAATGTCGTTCGGCGCATGTTCGCCGACATCGACGCGGACATCTATGTTCTTGTGGATGGAGACGACACCTATCATGCCCAAAGTGCCCCGGCCATGATACAAAAACTCATCGACAAACGCCTGGATATGGTGGTTGGCACAAGACTGAGTGAATATTCCCAAAATGCCTTCCGCCTGGGGCACCGGTTCGGCAATGACCTGTTGACCGGTTTTCTTGGGTTGCTGTTCGGCAGGACTTTTTCAGACATTCTGTCGGGCTATCGGGTGTTTACCAGAAGATTTGTCAAATCCTTTCCGGCGGTTTCCAAAGGTTTTGAGATCGAATCGGAGCTGACGGTTCACGCACTCGAACTGAGAATGCCCATCGGAGAAATGACCACCCCATACCGAAACCGGCCGGTGAATTCGGTCAGCAAACTGAGAACTTATCGGGATGGCACGCGTATCCTGCTGATGATACTCGTTATGTTCAAGGAAGAGCGTCCGCTGACATTTTTTTCGCTGGTATTCGGAATGCTGTCCCTGACATCACTGGTACTGGCTTATCCGATTGTCATGACATATCTGCAAACCGGCCTGGTGCCCCGATTTCCAACCGCCATTCTTTCAACCGGAATCATGATTCTGGCATTTCTCAGCCTGACCTGCGGTTTTATTCTGGATACGGTCACACGCGGCAGGCAGGAGCTGAAAAGACTGATTTATCTGTCTATTCCCGGATTGGAAGACAACCAATCTGTCAGATAAACCAGCAATCTCCTAAAACGCATTTTCCGAAGCTTTCTTGACACGGTCCTGACGTTGGCGGGCTTCTTCTTTTTCGATATTCAGAAGTTCTTGGAGACTGTTTACATAATAGATCATGATGTGATATTCAGGATTCCCGTATCGGTCACTTTTCGTGGAAACCAGCAACACATCGTTATTTTTTTTCCAAAAATCGGCTTTCAGGGGTGGGGTCAATCCGTGAATCTCTTCCGGACGGCCGTATTTGTGATACAGTGTATCGATAATGTTGCCACCTTCATACGATATGTTCATACTGAAGTACAGAGGCCGGTGGGAATATCCTGAAAAGACCAGCTCGACATAGGTAAAGGGAACCCCCGCTTTCCGGGCATATCGGTACATCAGCTTGATGGTGTCATGCTCGATACGTTCCCGTGGGGGGTAATTCAATTGAAGATTCAGGTCGTGGAGTTCCGGAAAAAAAGTTTTTAAAAAGTCCGGATCATTGACGGTGAGATCGATTTGACTCCGATAGGCAATGGCATCGGATCCCAAATGATCGCTCAAAGCGCTGCGAACATCACTGTTGAAACGGGTGTTGGCACCCAGGTCGAAAAAAGTGAAACTCTCCGGCACTTCTTTGGCAATCTGACTGGTTATCGTAGATGAGAGACGAAGTTTTTTCTCCATAAACATCCCGCCCAGGCCTGCCAGTAGAAGCACGACAATTATGCCTAAAATCCATTTATTGCGTTTCGATATCGACATGACATTCAAAATTCCTGTACGCCCTTGTTTTCCGGATATTCATTCCGGGCTGCTGTCAACGATTCTCATACAATACTTTGACGTGAAAATCAAAAAAGATAAATTGATTTCATTTTCCCGTTGATATATGAACCTGTAACCCATTTAGCTTTTGATGAAACAAACTTACATACAAAAAGGAAAAAAAGATGAAAAAAGATGATTTGATTCAACAGGTAGCAGAAGGAGCCGGCATTACCAAAGTCCAGGCAGCAAAGGCATTGAACTCGGTCATAGAGGGAATTTCCGATGCACTCAAAGAAAAAGACGGCAAAAT
>CAYQKZ010000202.1:0-1902 GCA_964418135.1 uncultured Desulfobacterales bacterium | reverse complement strand
TCACCGAAAGGCCCGTCAGGGTGTCAATCCTGCAACCGGCGCCAAAATCCAGATCGAAGCCACCGATGTCATCCGGTTCAAACCAGGAAAAAGGCTTAAAGATGCCATAGCATAAGAAATTCATCGTGTTATCATCTCTGGAAGGCAGACGGCTGTCTGCCTTCGGTCTGAAGTGCAGCACCATGGTCTGGAGGTTGACAAATGATTTTTGAGAAACCCGGCCCTGCCAACACGGATCATACTCTGAAAATGGCCTTTCAGAGAGGAACGGAGCTGGGTCTTGACGAAGTGGTTGTCAGTTCTTCATCCGGGAAAACGGCATACAAGGCTTTGGAAGTTTTTTCCGGTTTTCGCCTGACCGTTGTCACCTATCACAGTGGATTTCGGGAACCTTTCAAGCCCGTTATGCCCGACGATGTCAAACGTGATCTGGAAAATAAAGGCGTGATGGTAGTTACCGCCACCCATGCGCTCTCTGGCGTGGAACGATCCATCGCCAAAAAATATCAGGGACTCTATCCCGCCCTTCTGATTGCCGACACCCTCAGATTATTCGGCCAGGGAACCAAGGTGGCTGTGGAGATTTCCATCATGGCAGCCGATGCCGGTACTCTTTCCGGTAAAGATATCGTTGCTGTCGGCGGAACCGCCAAAGGAGTCGATACCGCATTGGTCCTGCGACCGGCCAATCAATCGGATATTTTTGCCGATTTATTTATTCGCGAGATTATCTGTAAACCCCGGAATGTAAAATGAAAGGAATCTCTTGAAAATCATAGATTTACGCAGCGATACGGTTACCCGACCGACCCCTGCCATGCGGGCGGCCATGGCATCGGCGGAAGTCGGCGATGATGTGTACGGCGAAGACCCTACGGTGAACCGGCTTCAGGCCATGGCTGCCGAAATGCTCCACAAGGAAGCGGCACTGTTTGTCTCCAGCGGCACGCAAAGTAATCTTCTGGGGCTGATGAGCCACTGCGAACGCGGCGATGAATACATCGTCGGCCAGCAGGCCCATACCTACCGATATGAAGCCGGCGGGGCCGCTGTTCTGGGCAGTATTCAACCCCAGCCGCTCGATTTTTTACCCGATGGCACCCTGGATCTGACTCTGGTTCAATCGCTGATCAAACCCGATGATTTCCATTTTGCCAAAACCCGGCTTCTCTGCCTGGAAAATACCCAGGCCGGCAAGGTCCTTCCGATGGATTATCTGGCTGAGGCATCCACCTTTGCCGCATCCCATCGGTTGGGGCTTCATCTGGATGGCGCCAGAATTTTCAATGCGGCCGTCAAACTGAATATCCCGGCTTATGAAATCGCCTGCCATGCGGATACGGTTTCGATCTGTCTATCCAAGGGACTGGGCGCACCGGTCGGCTCCCTGCTCTGTGGACCGTCGCACCTGATGCAAAAAGCGCTTCGCTGGCGAAAAATGCTGGGAGGTGGGATGCGCCAGGCCGGTATTCTGGCGGCAGCGGGAATCGTTGCACTCTCTACCCATATCGATCGACTGGCAGAAGATCACGACCATGCCGAACAGTTGGCACGAAAACTTTCCGATATCGCCGAAATCCGTATCGATCTCGATGCGGTACAAACCAATATGGTCTTTATGGAAACCCCGGCATCTTCAGGTGCATCACTCACGGCTTTTTTAAAAGATCGCGGCATTCTGGTCAGCGGACGCGGAAATTTTCGGCTTGTCACCCATCTGGATATTTCGGCATCCGATATTCAAACCGTCATCGATGGCGTCAAAGCGTTTTTTGTTCAAAATTCATCGTAATTATTTGACTATAGACTTTCAGAAAATTCATTTCGCAAGGCAGCAGAGAGGGAACAGGCCTTTTTCGGCCATTCCCGACCGATAACGCAGCGAAATTATTTTTCTGAAAG
>CAYQKZ010000201.1:0-6498 GCA_964418135.1 uncultured Desulfobacterales bacterium | reverse complement strand
GTGCCGGTGCATCTCTCCTGGGCGCACCGCTGACCCACGATTTTGCCTGCATCAGCCTCAGTGATCTGCTGACACCGTGGTATGTCATCGAAAAACGGCTGAAAGCTGCTGCCCTTGCAGATTTCGTGATTGTACTCTACAATCCAAAAAGTAAACGCCGATCCACCCAACTGGAAAGAGCACAGCAGATCGTTTTGGAACATCGGGACAGGCATACGCCGGTCGGAATTGTTACCAGCGCCATGCGGGAAGCGCAGGAGATTCACCTGACCACACTCGAATATCTTCATCTGGCCAAGGTGACGATGCTTTCGACGGTTTTTATCGGAAACGGTTCGACATTTACATATCAGGGGCGGATGATCACCCCGCGAGGCTACAGCAAAAAATATGATATTCGATAAATCTTCGGCTTCTTGTCTGGCCGTGCTTGGCACCGGCTCCGATGTCGGCAAAAGCATCGTGGTGACAGCCTTGTGTCGAATTCTCTCCAATCGCGGCATTCGGGTGGCGCCTTACAAGGCCCAGAACATGTCCAACAATTCCGGCGTTACACCCGAAGGGCTCGAAATGGGCCGTGCCCAGATCGTTCAGGCGGAGGCCAGCCGGATTCCGCCGCATGTGGACATGAATCCGATTCTGCTGAAACCCACCAGCGATGTTGGCTCCCAGGTCGTCGTACTCGGAGAGGCTGTCGCGAATCGCACGGCAAGCCAATATCACCGGCAGAAGGAAACGTTGTTTTCAACAGCATGCCAGGCACTCGACCGGCTGCGGGAATCCCATGATGTCGTGATCCTCGAAGGCGCCGGTTCCTGTGCCGAAGTCAATCTCATGCTGCATGACATCGTCAATTTCCGAATGGCCGAATATGCCCAAGCCCCGGTCATCCTGGTCGGCGATATCCATCGGGGGGGGATTTTCGCGCAGCTCATCGGCACCTTGGCTTGTCTGCCGTCAGATTGTCAGGATCGCATCACGGGATTCATCATCAACCGGTTCCGCGGCGACATTTCGCTGTTTCAAGACGGCATTCGGTGGATCGAATCCCGGTCCGGGAAAACCGTTTTCGGTGTCCTTCCCTGGATGAACCATATTGGTGTGGAGGCTGAAGATTCGGTGGTGATCGAAAATCCGGAAAAATTGTTGCGTGACGATGATTCCATGCCGGCCATCGCCATCATTCGCGTTCCCCATATTTCCAATTTCACGGACTTTGATCCGTTAATGAGGATTTCGGGCATTTCGACTGTTTTTATCGAACAGCCTATGGAACTTTCACGGTTCAAAGCCGTCATCCTTCCTGGGTCCAAGAACACCTGTTCCGACCTGAGATGGCTTCACCGCAGCGGATGGTCAGCACACATCCAATCTTATGCCGCCACAGGCGGTCATGTGCTGGGAATCTGCGGCGGATATCAGATGCTGGGAACCCACGTTCATGATCCGGATGGGCTGGAAGGCGCTCCGGGTACAACCGATGGACTGGGACTGCTTCCGGTTGAAACGGTATTGAAATCCCCAAAAACCACAACCTTGAGCAGTTTTGAATGGAAAGGGATTGTCGGACAAGGCTATGAAATTCATATGGGGCAAACGCACCTCAAGCAAGGAACCCCGCTGCTCATCATAACGGCCCGCAGCGGAAACTCCTGTCATGAACCCGATGGCGCGCAAACCGATAATGATTCGGTCTTGGGAACCTACATCCATGGCTTGTTCGACACCCCCGGAATCATCCGACTCTGGCTCGATCAGATCGGTCTAAGCCATATTCCGGCATCAACCGATCACGGTTTTATCGAACGCGATCTGGCCTATGACCGACTGGCCGAACATGTTGAATCCCACATAAATGTCGATGCTATTTTATCCATGTCTTCGATCAGGAATCGTTAAATGACAACAACCTTTGTCATCGGCGGATGCCGAAGCGGCAAAAGCGCCCATGCCCTGCATCTGGCGGACGGCATGGGACATCTCCGAAAATTTTTTTTAGCCACTTGCATACCCCGGGATGATGAAATGCACCAGCGGGTCGCCCGGCACCAGGCGGAACGCGGCGCCGGATGGACCGCCGTAGAAACACCGGTCGATCTTGCCGGAGCAATCCGGTGTATTGGCCCCGCAGCCGATGTCCTGCTGGTGGACTGCCTGACATTATGGGTCAGCAATCTCATGATGGAACCCACCGGCCTGGATGCATTATCCGAATCCACCGCGCAGTTGATCGACAGCCTGAACACAGCGGCATGCCCGGTCATTCTGGTTACCAATGAAGTCGGCGCCGGAATCGTTCCGGACAATCAACTGGCCAGGCAATTCCGGGATGCCGTGGGACAGGTCAATCAGCAGATCGCAGCCTGTGCGGATCAGGTCATCTGGATGGTGTCGGGGATTCCGGTAAAAATAAAATGATCGTTACGGTGAATGCAATGAGAATCAACACGATCATCAATCGGTATATTTTCAGGGAGATGATCCCGCCGTTCGGAATCAATCTGATTTTCTTCTCCTTCATTTTCTTGATGACCCAGATCATCGAAATCATGAACATGGTGGTCAATCACCGGGTCGGTCTGTCCGTTATCGGTCGGATGATTCTTTATACCTTGCCGTTTTTTCTGGAGTTCATCATCCCCATGTCGGTCATGATGTCGATTTTGCTGACTTTTCTGCGACTGTCGAGCGACAATGAAATCCTGGCCTTGAAAAACGGCGGACTCAGTATTTACGACCTGTTGCCGCCGGTCATGCTGTTCTGCTTGATCGGAGCGCTGCTGACCGCAACCATGGCATTATACGGCCTCCCCTGGGGGAGGATGTCTCTTAAAAAACTGACCGCACAGGTGGCTTCGACCAATCTGGATATCGGTATCAAAGAGCGGACCTTCAATGATGGATTCAAAGGGGTGATGCTGTATGTCAATAAGGTGGACCCCAAAGCCAGAATTTTAAGCGATGTGTTCATCGAAGACCAGCGGACCCAGGATGCCATCATCACTGTTGTGGCGCCCAAAGGTCAGATGGACAGTGATTCGGACAGCCACCAGTTTATGCTGAGGCTCTATGAAGGGACCATCAATCAGGTGGATATCAAAACCCGTTCCGTCAACACGGTTCGTTTCGATACATACGACATTCACCTGGATACCCGGCAGGCCGTTGCCGCGGCAACGACGGAGCCGTCTCATCCGGAAGAAATGTCGCTGACCCAGATTCAGAAGTATCTGGCCGCAGCAACTGAAAAGAATTCAAGATATTTTCTGACGTTGATGGAGTTTCACAAGAAATTTTCCCTGCCTTCCGCCTGCATCGCCCTTGGCCTGCTGGCACTGCCGCTGGGAATTCAGTCCATATCCAGCCGGCGGTCGTTCGGCATCAGTCTAGGGATATGCTTCTTTCTGATTTATTACATGCTGCTCTCCGCCGGCTGGGTATTTGGGGAAGCCGGGAAATATCCGCCGTTATTAGGGATGTGGATTCCCAATCTGGTTACCGCAGGTGCCGGACTCATCTTGATTCATCGTGCCAACCACGAAAAGCCAGCACCGTTGCCACGCCTGGCAGCGGGCCTCGGACGAATATTTCGGCAATTTCGTAAACGTTTTGTATAAGCGATTCCCTTCGACTCATGACCATTCTCGACAGATATCTCCTGCGTGAAATTTTTCGATACTTTTTTATGGTATTGATTCTGGTGGTCGCCATTTATCTGGCGGTTGATTTCTTCGAAAAAATCGACAATTTCATGGAATCCGGCCTGCCGTTCTCCCGGACAATCGACTTTTTTTTATACTCCATACCGTTTGTTTTGTCTCAGATCATTCCGGTAGGCGTGTTGCTGTCGGTACTGATCAGTTTCGGCATCATGAATAAACACAATGAACTGACCGCACTCAGAAGCTGCGGCATCAGCATCCATTCGCTGCTGAAACCCATTCTGACCATCGGTTTCCTGTTTTCTTTCGTCTTGTTTTTTCTGTCCGAAGCTGTCGTTCCCATCACCATGGTCACCGCCAACCGGATATGGTTGAATGAAGTCCGAAAAGAACAGGCCATATCGACCCGGGAAAACAACATCTGGATGAAAACCCCGAACGGCATTATCCATATCCGTCATTACAACGCTGCTGAAAAAACCCTGTACAAGGTGACATTGAACACTTTCGACGATCGGTTCAGGTTGATCCGGAGACTGGATGCAGAACGCGGTGTTTTTTCAAAAGGGCAGTGGATGCTGTATGAAATCCTGGAGCAGAAACTGGATGAATCGGATACGAGCTATACCATTGCATTTCACGATGCAATGCCGGTCGAGCTTGACATGAATCCGGAACGGCTCAAACAAGTGGTTAAAAAAACGTCGGAAATGGGGATCGAGGAACTTGCGGACTATATCGACATCATCGAAGATGAAGGCTATTCCGCCACACAATACCGGGTGGATTTTCATGCCAAGATATCCTTCCCCTTCGTGTGTATCATTCTGGTTCTGGCCGGTGTCGGCATTGCCTGCAAAAACAGACTGAAAGACGGTCTTCCGGCCAGCATTGCCTACGGCATCGGCCTGGCATTTCTGTATTGGGTTTTGAACAGTTTCTGTATCTCGCTGGGATATGGGGACATGCTGCCCCCGATGATTGCCGCGTGGGCCACAAACGCCGTGTTTTTATGTTTCGGCATCGTGATGCTGATGCATGCGGAACAGATATAACCGCCCCTGGCCATCAATGTCTCGTAATCTGACATGTATCGGGAATTTGAATATGTTTTTGATACTTTTTCAATATCCCGTTCTTTATTTCAATTCTTCGAGAATCTGGAGCAGCTTGTCATTCTCAGGGATGTCAGCCATATTATTTGCATATTGGGAAAAAACAATGGCACCTTTCTGGTCAATGACAAACAGCGCCGGCATTCGCCCCAGTTTTATCAGGTTCCATTCCTGACCATAGAGTTTACCAATTTTTCCATCAGGATCAGGGATACCTATAAAAGGAATATTTTCTTTCTTCCAATATGCTTTGACCTTCTCTGTTTCGTGGGGTGCAATTACAACGATTTTCGCTTTCCTGTCCGTAAACTTCTCGATATCCTGTTTCATCTGTCCCAGATGCTTTCTGGCAAATGGTCAACTGAATCCTCTCAAAAAAACAAGTATGATGGGTCCGTTCTTAATCTGGTCGGCAAGGTTGATTTTGGTGCCGCTGTAATTACTTGCGGTAAACTCCGGGGCAATACATCCAATATTCAGTTTCATGTGTTGGCCTTTGCAATTTTATCCAGAATATCTGTAGATAGCGCAACTGGCTGGGCTCCGACAATTTTGTGGGTCTTATTAATAATATACGTCGGTACCCCTGTCAGTTGATAATCAATGCCTGAGATATACAGGATCATCTTCTTCTTTTAAGTTTGGCAGCTTCGCCCGGAGCGGTTCATAGTAGAAGGCGCTTTTGCTCGTTTTTGTTTTATCGTTAATTTTTACCTTGTATCTCAGATTGTCTTTTTCGTTGAGCCATTGATATATCCACCAGTCGCCATCCAGCTTGATTTCAAAGGGAGCAATTCCGATCTGTTTGAAGACATTTTTTTCCATCTTATTTTTGATATCTTCAATGCTATTATCCCTCTCAGATATGTTTAAAATCCGTGCATAAAGTTGACTGTCGATAAATGCATATGAAATCGATGGATTATAATTACTATGTGCATCCATCCGACACGGGCCTGTATAGTTGTAATAAGATATTCCCGCTTTTTCCATGTATTTGACGAAGTACCCATCCTTGTTCAAATCCTCCAGTTTTGCCCCGAAATCCGGTTTGTTGCAGTCAAAACCATATGACAGAAGCGGAAGTACCAGAACAAAACAGATAATAAATATAAAAATTTTTTTCAGCATAATTAGCTCCTTTCCAAGATGTATTTGTTGCCGTTTATAAACTATATCCGCTACCGAACCATTATAAATTCACGTGCCCAGTGTCAACACAAATCCAGCAGATATCATTTTCCGTTCACGTTATCTTACTTTTTTATAATATATATTGTTGTTGACATAAAAAGATGAATTTCATACGAGAACGATATCGATTCTGGTCAAATCCCCGCTGCTGACGTTCCGAGCCGTAAAGGCTGTTTGGTTGCAAATTAAGAGGGTCGCTATTCACCATCATGTGCGGCAGATTCACATTGCATTTCCCCGTTGAACTTCTGGCCGAGATATTCGGTCTGCAGAACCTGCCCGGTCTTGTTCCCCGGTACAACATCGCCCCGACACAGGTAACGGCTGTCGTTCGAAGCTCAGGAGTAACCCGCAGGCTCGATCTCCTTCGCTGGGGGCTTGTGCCGTCATGGGCAAAAGACATTTCCATCGGCAGCCGGATGGTCAATGCCCGCAGCGAAAGCCTTCCGGATAAACCGTCATTTCGAAATGCCGTCCGGTTCCGGCGATGTATTGTTCCGGCTTCCGGTTTTTACGAATGGAAACCG
>CAYQKZ010000200.1:6097-6513 GCA_964418135.1 uncultured Desulfobacterales bacterium | reverse complement strand
TGCCCAAGGAAATCTCGGACAAAGCCATGGACGCAGCGGCCTGCATCGGATGCGGGGCCTGCGTGGCCGCCTGCCCGAATGCATCTGCCATGCTTTTTGTCGGCGCCAAGGTATCTCAGCTCGCCCTGCTGCCGCAGGGCCGGCCCGAGGCAGCCAGGCGTGTGATGTATATGGTTCGGACCATGGATAAACTGGGATTTGGAAACTGCTCCAACGAACGGGAATGCGAAGCCGAATGTCCAAAGGAAATTTCCATCACCAACATTGCCCGAATGAACAGGGAATTCGTTAAGGCAGGACTGTTCTCATCAGTCAAATAAAGTCCGAGGTGATAGCACATTCAGAAAAATAATTTCGCTGCGTTATCGGTCGGAGATATGCTACAGTAAGATATCCTTACGGCTGCCTTGCGAAAT
>CAYQKZ010000200.1:2298-6087 GCA_964418135.1 uncultured Desulfobacterales bacterium | reverse complement strand
GCGGGTTTGAAGCCCGCCCCTACCCGGATCAACACGATATTGAATCAGATCACTTTGTTCAAGGGATACTCGATGATCCCTTCCGCACCGTTTTTCATCAGTACCGGAATTAATTCCCTTACCACATGGGTGTTCACAACGGTTTCAACCGAATACCATGTGGATTTATAAAGGGAGGCAACGGTCGGTGCGTTCAGACTGGGCAAGAGTGCCACCACTTTCTCAAGACAAGAATCCGGTACGTTCATTTTAAGACCCACCAGTTTTTCCCCCAGCAGCGCTCCCTGAAGCAACAGCGCAATCTGTTCGATTTTTTCTCGTTTTTCCAGATTTTTCCATGATTCATGGTTGGCGATGAGCTGGGTATTGGTCTGCATCATCTCATGAATGATCCGAAGGCCGTGCGCCTTGATGGTACTGCCGGTTTCCGTTACCTCGACAATGGCATCCGCCAGACCCGAAACGACTTTTGCCTCGGTCGCCCCCCAGGAGAATTCGACAGTAACCGGAACAGATCGTTCGGCAAAATAACACTTCGTAAACTCAACCAGTTCGGTGGCAATTTTTTTACCGGCAAGATCTTCAGGTTTTCTGGCGGGTGAATCAAACGGAACGGCAAGCACCCATCGGGCGGGTCGTGCACTCACTTTGGAATAAACGAGATCGGCTACGATATGAACATCCGATTTATTTTCGGCGATCCAGTCTTTGCCGGTCAATCCGGCATCCATCGTTCCATTTTCCACATAACGCGACATTTCCTGAGCCCGGCATAATGCACATTCGATATTGTCATCGTTGATCTCAGGAAAATAACTCCTTCCGTTGACATCAATTTTCCAACCAGATCGCCTGAACAGCTCAACGGTTGCATTTTGCAGACTTCCTTTGGGAATTCCAAGCTTCAAAACCGTGTTCATTTATTTATAGATCTCCTTAGGGTTAAAAATCGGCTCACCGCATATTTTCACAGAATCTGCCTCCACACGCTGAAAAAAACAGCTTTTATGGCCGGTATGGCAGGCAGCCCCACCGATCTGATCGACTTTCAGCAACACGGTATCGTTGTCACAGTCGATGCGGATTTCTTTCACCATCTGAAAGTGACCCGATGTTTCACCTTTGATCCATAGTTTTTTTCGGGTTCGGCTGTAATATGTGGCTTTTCCGGTTGAAAGGGTAGCATCCCATGCGTGGGCATTCATGAATGCCAGCATCAATACCTGACCGGTTTCAAAGTCCTGAACGATGGCTGGCACCAGCCCATCGAGTTTATCGAAATCGAGTGTAATAGGTTCCATGAACTATCCTGCTGAATATCGTTGATGAAATTTCTTGTCTTTCTGTCAATCCGGGTGATAGTATCCAACTTGAATGATCGGCATGTAAAGTAGCAAGTCGCTGAAAGTTTGTAAAGAAATAAGCGGATGAAGTTTTCCGCTGATTTTGGCCAACCATAAATATATTGTCATCGAATATGCCTGAATCTCGAAATAAATCACAGATTCTAAAGAAGCGTGCCCGCCTGAAACCTCAAAAAAATCTGCCTGGAACTATCGTTAAAACGGTTTTCTGGTCTGGTTTATTCGTCATTTTTACGGGTGCTGTTGCGGCCGTCCTGTTTTATTTTTATATCAACGAAGATCTGCCGAAAATATCCAAATTATCCGACTACCACCCACCGGTGATCACCACAGTTTATGCAGACGATAATCGTAAAATTGGTGAATTTTATAAAGAACGTCGGATTGTCGTACCTATATCCAGAATTCCTCAAATCCTGAAAGAGGCGTTTATCGCCGCGGAAGATTCTCGTTTCTACAGCCACCCAGGAATCGATATCATTGGAATTTTTCGGGCGTTATTGAAAAACATCGAAGCCGGTGGTGTAGTGCAGGGCGGAAGCACGATCACGCAACAGGTTACCAAATCTTTTTTACTGACCCCGGAGCGAAGTTATACCCGAAAAATCAAGGAAGCCATACTGGCATACCGAATCAGCAAGGCATTTTCCAAAGATGAAATCCTTTTTTTGTATCTGAATCAGATTTATCTGGGTCACGGCGCTTATGGCATCGAGGCCGCATCTGAAAATTATTTCGGCAAACCCGTTACGGAGTTAAATCTGGCAGAATGCGCCCTGCTGGCCGGACTTCCCCAGGCCCCCAGCAAATATTCCCCTTTCCGTTATCCGGAAAAGGCCAAACAGCGCCAGATATATGTTTTAAATCGCATGGCGGCCGAAGGATATATTACCGAAGCCCAAGCAGCGGCGGCCATTCAGCAGCCCATGGATATCAAACCGCGAAAAAACTGGTATATCGATGAAGTTCCGTTTTATGCCGAACATGTCCGACGCTACGTCGAAACCAAATACGGTCCGGACGTTTTGTACAGCAGTGGACTCAGTATCCATACGGCGGTCAATATCGATATGCAGAAGGCCGCCCAGGAAGAGCTGGTTATCGGATTGAGTATTCTCGATAAACGTCAGGGGTATCGCGGACCGATCAAACACATCAAACCGGGTGATATCGAATCCTTTTGCACTGCTGTTCAGGAAGAAATCAGGGAAACTCCGATCAAACCAGGTGCCATGTTCACCGGAATTGTTGTTTCCGTCACTGAATCCGATCAGACAGCCGGAGTTCGGATTGGTAAAACCCTCGGCATTATCCGTTTTGCCGACATGCGATGGGCAAAAAAATTCATCCCGAACCGATCTCAACAAGAAGCCGGCTCCAAGCGATCACCCACCATTCTCGCTGTCGGAGATGTCATTCTGATCAAGGTTATAGAAAAATCAAAGGAAGGGGATACGTGGAGCCTCTCCCTGGAACAGACCCCAAAAGTTCAAGGTGCCCTGCTTAGCATTGAAGCAGGAACAGGTCAGGTCAAGGTCATGGTCGGTGGTCGGGATTTCAGAGACAGTCAGTTCAACCGGGCCACCCAATCCCGAAGGCAGCCGGGATCATCTTTCAAACCTATCATCTACGCTGCGGCCATTGACAAAGGATATACCCCGGCAACGATAATGATCGACTCCCCGATTGCGTTCATGGACGATGAAGGCGATTCGGTCTGGAAACCTCAGAATTATGACAGAAAATATTCCGGGCAGATACTGCTGCGAAATGCCCTTGAAAAATCGGTCAATGTCGTAACGATTAAAATTCTCCAGGACATCGGTGTCGACTATGCCATTGGTTATGCCAAGAAGCTAGGTATCACTTCCAATATTGAACGCAATCTCTCCATCGCGCTGGGTTCATCCGGCGTTTCTTTGCTGGAACTGGTCCGGGCCTATTCTGTCTTTGTCAATACCGGGGATCTAATCCAGCCGGTATTCATTACCCAGATTACCCAACAAAACGGCAGTGTTCTTGAATCTGCTATTTCGGAAAAATCACGAGTCATCGAAAAAAGTACGGCATTTATCATGACCAGCCTTCTCGAAAGTGTTGTCAAAAATGGGACCGGTCGAAAAGCCAGAGAACTGAACCGCCCCGCTGCCGGTAAAACCGGCACAACCAACAATCTGAACGATGCATGGTTTATGGGATATACTCCGGAATACGTCACCGGGGTCTGGGTCGGTTTCGATGAGGAAGGTACCTTGGGAAAAGGAGAGACCGGTGGGTCGGCTGCTTGCCCGATATGGGTCGGCTATATGAAGCGGGTGATGGCCAATAAACCGGTTCAGGTTTTTCCTGTTCCTGAAGGAATTGTTTATGCGAAAATCGATGCCGCCACCGGACGACTGGCCGGCCCTGCAACACAGAATGTCCT
>CAYQKZ010000200.1:0-2288 GCA_964418135.1 uncultured Desulfobacterales bacterium | reverse complement strand
TATACGAATGTTTCAAGTAAGGCACCCAGCCAACGGAAGTTTCTACTGGAAAATCGGATACGATTGATGACGAACTGTCAAAAACAGAATTTTGAAAGCTTATCATCATGGCACATTTATTGCTTTATTATTCAGCATCCTGAAAAATTAGCTTTTGAAAACTGCTGAAAAGGAGGCTTGAATTCATGAATTCGCCCAATCATTGTCGAACCCGGATCACAGGTTGCTTCAATTTATGGCTAATGGTCAGCCTTGTGCTGGGAATGAATTACGCCGCAGCATCGGCAAATGCAGCCGCATCGGCCGATGCAAAAAAATCTGCAGATGGAAAAGCCAAAATCGTGATGTTGAAGTTGAAGCTGGTAACAGAAACTCCCCAAAAACAATTACAATCCAATGCTGATATTCTTGATCAGCAACCTGCATCTACCAGGATTCAGTTGCAACGCACTATCGGAAAACGATCTCAGCCAATTTCTTCAACCCAAATGCCAATTCAACACTCTGGAAATAATATCGATCAGCCGGTATCCAGGAATCAATCATCAGACGCATCCAGCCCCCCGGCTATCGCACCACAGCATAACATGGAAAAAAAAGTCGAAACTGCCGATATTCAGAAAATCAAGATTTTGGAGCCGCAGCCTCCAGACAAACCGACATCATCTGTTGCCGCAGAGGCGCTACCACAACCTTCAATGCAGGAAGATTTACCTGCCCGAAAAATAAATGCCGATATTCTAACGACAACCAGGACGCCCCCTGCTGAATTGACTCCGAAACAGGAATCCATTCATGATAAAGTAGCAATTATCACAAGAATACTTTTAAAGCTTTCCCTGATAACCGTATGCTGTATTACGTTGTTTTTTTCTTTTTCTGCGCTTCAAATTGCCAAATCGACACATCGGAAGTAACCGTTAATATTCAGCGGGGAGGGGACGTGAACGGTTACCTTCGAAAGTAATGAAATAATGTGTCAAAAATATATCCATCTTGTCATGAAACCGGCAGCCCCTTTATCCGGCAAAAATAGAATAAGCTAACATTTTTATCGAATTGCAGAGTGTGAAATATGACCATAGAATCAAAAATGACAATTGAGGATTATATCAATAAGGCCTCTGGGAGATTCAAAGTGGTCAGGCAGGATATGAAACCTCAAAAAGAGACGCAGGCGGCTTCTACAGATTTTAATGGGATTCTTTCTAAATTCAGAAAACCATCGCGCCAAAGTGAACTCAAAACCACAAAAGGGCTAACGGTCGCGGACTATTTGCAGCGCCCGCTTGTTTCTGCATACAACCGGCCGTCTCAGCAATTATCAGCGGATGCCAGCACGATGAAAACGAGTCCATCAAATGGCATAACCGCATACAAAGAAGCTTCAGAAGTCAATCTCCCATACGAAGCTTCAACCACACAAACACCTATTTCACAGAAACCGGTAATCTCCGAAAACAAACAAAATATTTCCATCTCGGGTTTAAACGATTATCGGAAAACAATTTCCCCTGCTTCTGCAAAAAGCTTATTACAATACAAATCCAGCAGCAGCAACCAAGCCATTGAAAAAGCAGTTCAGGATGCATCCGTCCAATATCAACTGTCGCCGAATCTCATCAAAGGAGTGATCAAGGCGGAATCCAATTTTGATGCGAATGCGGTTTCTCCTGCCGGGGCACAGGGTTTGATGCAGTTGATGCCTGGAACAGCCAAAGATATGGGGGTCAAAAATCCGTTCGATATCAAACAGAATATTGACGGAGGGTCTCGATATTTGAAAAAAATGATGGATATGTTCGGCGGAAATGTCAGACAAGCTTTATCTGCTTATAATGCCGGCCCTGAGACCGTCAAACGATACAATGGCAACGTTCCTTACAACGAGACCCGCCAATATGTAGATCGGGTTTTGGATCATACCAAAACCATAGCTTGATATATACTGCAAACGGGCATAATCTGCACTTTAACAGAATGTTAATAATCAAGTATATTGAAGTTATCATGTACCGCATCCTATAGCTTTCAAGATAATGGTTTTAGGAAGGCAGCAGGGAGGGGTCCTTTTTTCTGTCGTCCCCGACCGATCACGCACCCAAAATCTTTATCTGGAAAGCTATATCTCTACAATATTTCTTTGTGCCTGTTATGGGCACGGCTTTTATTATGATTTCTTTATCAACAGGTGAGGAGTTTATCGTTATGGCACTGAAAAATGAAATTTCCACAGATGGAAATACACTTACCATTTTTATTTCAAATCGATTTGATATTTCAACTTA
>CAYQKZ010000199.1:0-6566 GCA_964418135.1 uncultured Desulfobacterales bacterium | reverse complement strand
GGTGGAATAAGCCAGAGATAACAGGGTGGTCATATTGCTCCTTGTTGAAAAATGTGACGATATCCGCCGCCGCCTGCCCTGCCCGCCGGCAGGCTAAAGGAATATCCCAGGTCGATACATCCCTTTTGCCTACAAGATTACTGACACAGCGGATTTCCAGAAGCGGCAGGTGATAATGATGCGATAAAAAGGCAGCCCCCGCCCCTTCCATGGATTCGATGCAGGGGGAATAGGCCGAGAACAGAAAATCCGCCCGTTCATCCGATCCCGTAACTGTGGATCCGGTAACAAACGGGCCCGTGAATACGCCGATGCCGCTGGGCCCGTAAACGGACCGCAGCCGCTGAAATGCCGTGTTTGCCAACGCTTCGTTCAGAGGGTAATCGGCCTTGAATGCCCTGCCCCCGGATTCGAGTATCGGAAAAGGCAGATCCATCAGAGGCGCATGGTTCATCCCCGTATCTATCCCCGCGTGAACATCGACTTCGGACGTGGCCACAGCCATATCCCCGATCTTCATGCCAAGCCGCCCGAACCCGCCCCCGCAGCCGATCTCTATCATCAAGCGTGGTCTGGCCGTTTCGATGCAGGCGGTCAAGGCCTGAACCGTATTGAGAATTCCCGGACCGGTCACGACAATCCGCAGCGGCATGCCGGCCATCCGGCCGCACCAAACCACCCGGCCGCCAATCAGGCACTCGGAGACAGTCCCGATACGATCCAGCACCATTTCGACTTCAGGCATCACCGCCGCCAGAATCAGAATATCATCCGAAGCCATTTCCGCTTTTTTCCACTCCTTTTTGTATCATCCGCACCAGATCCTGAATCCATTGCCGGATCTCCGTCATATCGCCATCGAACAGACCGAGCCCGGCATCCATATGCGGCACGGCCTGTGCCTGAAGGAACCGGTCCATCACGGCATCCAGCATGAAGGCCGCCCGGTTCAGATCCACATGATCCGCCAGCTCTCCGCGCTCTCTGGCGTCTTCGAGCAGAGACCGGATATATTCGAAACTGTACTGACGAAGCGCCAGCAGCATGTCGTTTCGGAAAGGAATGGTGTCGTCCGTTAAAAGCTGTAAATAAAGGCGATAAATAAGTGGATGCTTTCGAATGAACCATGCCCCGGCCAGCAGGGTATCTTGAAGCCGCGAAGACAGGTTTTTACAGGAGGTATTGTTCCGAACCTGCCGGAGATTGTCCTTGACCCTTTCCAGCGCGCGGGAAAAGACAAACCGAAACAGCCCGTCCTTGGTGCCGAAATACTGAAACAAAGAGCCTTTGGCAATCCCGAGCTGCCCCACGATGCTGTTGATGCTGGCACCGGTATACCCCTTCCGGCTGAATTCATCGGAAGCCACGGAAAGAATTCGTTCTTTTTTTTCTTCCGGCAGGTTATGAAACCGTTCCGCCGCCGTCATTGCCGCATCCTATATTCCAAAATGTATCCATCCACTCAGATTGCTTTAGTTTTTCGATATCGACCCAATCCTGCTGCATTCCGCTTTCCTCAACTCTTTTCCTGATATATTCCATGGCAAGATCATATCACGGATACGATTTCCCGGATAAATATTTTTGACATAAACACCATGCAACGGCAAGACGGTTACCCTGAAGATCGAGCCGATGAAATAAAAACCGAATTACCATCTTGATTGCGCGGCCCAATCAGTATAATCATGTTTTGACTTTAGGCATTCAAATATTACAGATCGCAAGGATAGAGAGTGGATGCCATATTGTAATACGTTAACGACCGATGCGGATGGATGTATTTTCAGGGGAAAATAAATCTGAAAAAGGAGATTGTTTATGTCTGTTAGAACCATTTTTCGTCTGCCTGCCCGGATCGGCAGTGCCTTTCTGATTGGAACGATATTTTTTTTCTTTTCCACCTCTTTCCTGGATGCCAGACATGTTACGCCTGCTGAGAAAAAAGCGTATCTTTCCGCGGTCCGTACTGCGCAAAACCCTGCCCAGGATGATATTTATCGTGGACTCCTGGCGGTGGTTCCCGGATTCGATCGTGTCAATGCAGAACGGACAAAAGGGGAAGGTATCCGCTGGGAAGGACAAGCGGGGATTTCCCGGATTCTTGTCGCATCATTCATGTCCAGAGCCGACTACATCAAATATTACCAGGATAATCTCGATCAGCATCTGGACACGTATGCGTTGAAAAAAAGTCTGTGGGTCACTGTGGTGCCTGAGCTATCCTGGTATTTTTTCCAAAAACCAATATGCCCACCGAATACGGGCCGTCTGATTCAGGCGCTCGGACTGAATCCAGCCATGGATTATGAAGTACTTCTGGAGATGTGGGTCGATGCCGGCAATCTGTTCCGACCTTCTCCTGATCCGGAAATTACCGATCATGAATCCGAACTGGCCTATCAGATCGCAGAAAACCAGTGGATATTTCCCACCGATTTAAACGCTTTCGTCAAATTGGACGACACGCAGATGTATATGGACAATGCGAGATCAACCCCGGTGACATTCCGGGAGTGGTTCGTCAACCGGGCGCAAACGATTTACACTACGTCCAACGAAGCGGATCCGAACACCTGGGGATGGCCCTGGACACGTCTGGGATATACCTATGACTGGGGAGATCGGCGTTCATCTTTCGGACTCAGTGAGTTCATTCTCAAGATCAACCCCAACCAGAACGGCGGAGAAGTTACCGTCAAGCTTGAAAGAGCCGTTGACTGCCTCGATCCTGAATGGAATCGGTATTTTCATTGCGGAGTCTTCGATGATGAAAGATAATTCCGGAAAGACCGACTTCATTCAGATATGTCTTTTATTTATTCGATAGATAGGATATAAGGCGCATTTTTTATAGGTTTTCTAAAGGTGATTGCCAATCGACGAAAAGGCAATTTATCGCAGTAAATGAATCCCTCTTTTTTTTAAAGGAGGGATTTTTGTATGATGACGATCCAATCGTTTCGACTCGAACTCAAGGAAAATACAATGAATACAGAAAAGTTGGCACAGCGAATTCAATTTTTTATGAAAAAAAAAGGCTTGTCTAGTACGGATATATCTGAAAGAACCGGCCTGGAGCCGGGTTTTTTCGAATCCATCCAGTCAAAAAACGTTTATCCATCACTTGGGCCGTTGCTGAAAATTGCCCGCGCATTAGGCGTTCGGCTGGGAACATTTCTGGACGATCAGGTCAGTCAGGATCCGCTCGTTATCCGCAAGTCAGACCGCAAAGAAGATATTGGCATGGTGCGCTCCCGAGAGCCCTCCGTGTCCATGAGATTTCATTCGCTGGGAAGAGGCAAGAGCGATCGCCATATGGAGCCTTTCTTCATCGAAATGATGCCGGAACCGGGTTCGGATCATCCCCTTTCCTCACATGAAGGCGAAGAATTCATGGTGGTGACATCCGGTCAGATCGAAGTGATTTATGGCCGGGAAAAATATGTTCTGAACGAAGGAGACAGTATTTACTACAATTCCATCGTTCCCCATGACGTCTGCTGCAAGGGCGATCAAAAGGCATCGATTTATGCAGTGCTGTATATTCCGGAATAAACGACAGGGAGAATGAACATGGAAGAAATACGTGGATTGCAGGCACTGACCCTGGGACAGATTCTGGACAGAGCCATTGCCAGGCATCCGGACAACGAGGCTATCGTTTATGTGGATCGGGATTTTCGACTGACCTACCGGGAATTCGGCGATCTGGTGGATCGGGTGGCCAAAGGATTGATGGCGCTCGGTGTGCAGAAAGGGGAAAAAGTGGCCATTTGGTCCACCAACATTCCTTACTGGGTTGTCCTGCAGTTTGCCACGGCCCGCATCGGGGCTGTGCTGCTGACGGTCAACATCAACTACAAACGGGATGAACTGGCCTATCTCCTGCGCCATTCCGAAGCCGAGAACATGTTCCTGATCGGCGGATACCAGGATACGGATTACATTCAAACCCTGTATGAACTGGTTCCGGAACTGAAGACCCAGGAGCGGGGATATTTGAAAAGCGATGATTTTCCGGATCTTAAACGGGTGTTTTTCCTGGGTCCGGAAAAGCATCGCGGCATGTTCACCATTCCGGAAGTGCTGGCGATGAGTGCGATGATCCTGGTGGATGCATACCAGGCCAGGCAGGCCGCCAATGATCCGCACGACGTGGTCAATATGCAGTATACATCCGGCACCACCGGTTTTCCCAAAGGGGTCATGCTGACCCACTACAATATCGGCAACAATGGTTATTATATCGGATTGAATCAGCATTTCAGCCCGATAGACCGCGTTTGCCTGCCGGTTCCCCTCTTTCATTGTTTCGGCTGTGTTCTGGGCGTTCTGGCGGCCATCAACCATGCCAGCACGCTGGTGATTCTGGAATCATTCGATCCGGTTCAGGTCATGGCTTCCATCGAACAGGAAAAATGTACCGCACTCTATGGCGTTCCCACCATGTTCATTGCGCTGCTGGAACACAAACTTTTCAAGAAATTCGATTTTTCATCGCTTCGCACCGGTATCATGGCGGGCTCCCCCTGCCCCATTCAGGTCATGGAGCAGCTCATCGAAAAAATGAACATGTCTGAAATCACCATCTGCTATGGCTTGACCGAAACGTCTCCGGTCATGACGCAGACCCGGATCGGAGACGATATCAAACTGCGCGTAACAACGGTCGGCCGAGCCCTTCCCGAAATCGAAGTCCGGATCGTAGATCCGGAAACCCACGAGGGGATGCCTCCAGGACAGCAGGGAGAAGTCTGCTGCCGGGGGTACAATGTCATGAAAGGCTACTACAACATGCCGGAAGCCACGGCCAAGGCCATCGATGCCGACGGGTGGCTTCATTCCGGAGATTTGGGTGTGATGGACGAAAACGGTTATCTCTCGATTACCGGCCGTCACAAAGACATGATCATCCGGGGCGGAGAAAATATCTATCCCCGTGAAATCGAGGAATTTCTCTACAAGATGGAAGGCGTATCCGATGTTCAGGTGGTGGGCGTTCCCAGCCGAAAATATGGAGAAGAAGTCGGTGCGTTCATCATTCAGAAAGAAGGGTTCGATCTGCAGCCCAGCGATGTTCAGGATTTTTGCAGAGGAAAAATCAGCCGATACAAAATCCCGAAACATATTACATTCATTAATTCCTATCCCATGACGGCCAGCGGCAAAGTCCAGAAATTCATTCTGCGGCAGCAGTCCGCAGACATTTTCCCCGATTTGTCGGTTTAGTCGGTTTTTCCGGCATTACATCAACCTCACGTTCAAACGCAATGTAATTGGATAGATAACCCCATCCGGTGTTGTCACAGAGTTTTTTGTAGATATTGGAAGCGACAATCGTCCTTGGGGAATAACGGCTGGATCGGATGGCAATATCTGGTTCACAGAGCCCATCGGGAGCCGGATAGGCCGTGTGTTTGAAATCACGACAGCATTCAACGAATGTTCAGGAAAACGATCTTATGGAAATCAAAAAGTTCATGGGGTCGTATGTTGCCAAAAAAGCGATAGAGGAAGCAGACGCATGCTGGGATGAAAATAATTTGAGTGACAATGTGATGGACAAATGGCTGGAAAGCCATGAGTAATATCTGTTGCCCAATGTGATACACCAACAGGTTTATTTTAACTGGCAGCTTATTGGGAATGATGAGGTTGTTTCAATTGATATGTTTAAATCGATGATATTCGATTTGTTGGATCGTCCTCCGATCGTCAGGCAACTCCCGGTGTCTGCCCGGCAATTCATACCGGGCGAAATGCCTATCCCCGGCATCCCCCACGCAGCGAAAATCCATCCAGAATCATCAGCCCGCCCATCATCCGATGGATTGACCGGATGATCATAGCGGCACTTCGAACGCCTTCTATCTTTTCTTCAGCATATAACCCGCAGCCCATCCCATGGGTCTATCATTTTGATAGACCGATCTCTCATGCCTATCATTTTGATAGACAGATCCAGCCGAATATCGAGGCCGAAACAAGAAGTTTTTCTTTCATCAGAACAAAATCATCATATAATCTTAAGCTGTTATTTAGATTCTATACGCCTTTGTTCTATAATGGCATAAATAATGCTGACGAAAATGACATCGCCTCATATCCAAGGGGCGACCATGCAACCAAACGAATAATTTTTGTTGTCAGAACGGGGAATGCAAAGATTACGGAATCCGTGGTAAAGGCTATCTATCATGACAGAAAACACTGCGTATCAACCATTTGAAGACCGACTGTATGAAATATCTCAGGAAAAGGATTTGTTCGATAATTTCATCGATATGATGGAAGACGGTTTCGTCGATACCGATCAAAAGGGAAACGCCACCCGTATCAACCAGGCTGTCTCCGATATCAGCGGCTATACCCCGGAAGAATTCATGCGTCTGTCTTACCAGGATTATATGGGCAAAGAGACGGCATCCAGGGCATACCATGTGTTCAATCAGGTTTACCGGACAGGGATTGGCAATAAATCGTTTGAGTACGAGTTGATCTGCAAGGACGGCAGCCGGCGGAATGTAGAAATTTCCATTGTCCTTCGGAAGGACAGTTTGGGA